>CAYMGW010000110.1:0-7573 GCA_964390085.1 uncultured Tissierella sp. | reverse complement strand
CCATAGCAGTAGTTCATTAACAATTGATATTACTTAAAAATAAATTAGCACCTCCTTTTAAACAAGCTGAGTTTGATATTATGTATGGTACAGGTATATCTAGGGAAGGTAATATATTAGACTCTGGTGTAGCTGCTAATATTATTAACAAATCTGGTTCATGGTATAGTTACAATGAACATAAACTTGGACAGGGCAGAGAAAATGCTAAGGACTTCTTAAAAGAAAATCCTAATGTATCATTAGAAATTGAAAATAAAGTACGTGCACAATTTGGTTTAATAGAAGATGATGATAACTCCGTGGATATAGTCGAAAATTCTGAGGAGAAAGATAAATAGAGAAACGTAAACCTCCTTTAATAGGAGGTTTATTTGTGAGGTGTTATATTTGAAGTTATTATTTTTTACAGATACTCATATTAGAGGGACTACCCCTAAAAATAGAAAAGATGTATTTGTAGACACAATTGAGCAAAAATTAATTGAAATAGTTGATATAATTAAAGAAAATGATATAGATTTTGTTCTTCATGGAGGCGATTTATTCGATAGGCCTGATGTATCAATAGCCATTGCAAGCAAATTTGCAATAATTTTAGATCAGATACAAGTTCCTTTATATTTAATAAGCGGAAATCATGATATATATGGTCATAATCCAGATACTATAAATAGAACCATGCTAGGATTACTAGATGCATTGGGAGTAGTAAAACTAATCAAAAATGGAGAAAAAATAATTCTTGAAAAAGATAATATTAAAGTCCAATTAACCGGTCAACCCTATGTGTATGATATTGATACTCCAAATCATTTAGATTACTATTTAATAAAAGAAAGAGATAATGATATAAATTACTATATACATATGGTTCATGGTATGTTATTGGATAGACCTTTTATTAAGGGAATTCCTTATACTTTAATTGATGATATAAAGGATACTTTAGCCGATATTACTCTCTCAGGTCATTATCATGGCGGATTTAAAATTACTAAAATTGACGAAAAATATTTTATTAATCCAGGTAGCTTAGTAAGAATAACAAATAGTCTAAAGGAAATTGAGAGGGTACCACAAGTAATACTAATAGAGTTAAATGAAGATATCAAAATAAAACAAATTCCTTTGAAAACAGCATTACCTGGAGAAGAAGTATTGGACAGAAAAGAAATAGAAAATAATCTGTTCAAAAGTGAAAGAATATTTGAATTTAAACAAACTATAGATGCAGCTTTGGATTTTGAAAAGATGGATATAAATGAAGTACTAATGGAAGTATCTAGTGCTGAAAATGTAGATGATGAAGTTAAAAAAGAGGCATTGAGAAGGATAGCCCTTATTCAAATGAAAGGCTTAACTGGTGATTAAATATGAAGTATATTGAAAAGGTGATTTTAGAAAATTTTCAGTCTCATAAAAATTCTGTTATAGAGTTTGATGATCAATTAAATGTTATTGTTGGTCCATCAGATAGTGGGAAAACTGCGATTCTCAGAGGAATTAGATGGGCTCTTTATAATGAACCTTCTGGAGATTATTTCATTAGAGAAGGTTCAAGTGAATGTAGTGTTACTATTGTATTTAATGATGGGACAAAAATAAAGAGATATAGGAACAAAAGCAAAAATAGTTATTTTCTTTATGATTCAAATAATAATGAAACTAAATTCGAAGGCTTTGGTACCTCTGTTCCACAAGAAATCATTGATAAAACAGGCATCAAAAAAATATTATTAGATAGTGATTTATCAAATGCAATTAATTTAAGTGATCAACTAGAGGGTGCTTTCTTATTATCAGAAAAAACTTCTACTAGAGCAAGTTCCATCGGGAGACTTGTAGGAGTTAATATAATTGATGATGCATTGCGGGAAACTTTAAAAGATAGTCGTAATTTATCTAATAATAAAAAAAATATTGAAGATAGCATCTTAGGATTGGAAAAAGAACTATCGGAATATGAATACTTAGATGAGTTAATTAACAAAATTAATTATATAGAAAAAATTAAAAATGAAATTCACGAAAAAAACAAGACTATATCTAAATATAAGGAATTATTACAAAAATTTCTAACTATTTCTCAGGAAAAAGAAGAATTAAAATACTATATAAAAAAGCTTGAAAGTATAAATTCATTAGATAATATTTTAAATAATATTCTCTTAAATATTAATAGATATAACTATCTAAATAAGCAAAACTCTATCATGAATAAATTATCTTTAAACAAAAATGATAATATTAAAATCATCAACTCTCTAAAGGATATTAATAGGATTGAATACAATATTGGTGAAATGGCTTCACTACATGATTTAAGGATTAAACTAACACAATATAAATCAAAATTAGAAAAGATGAAATATGAAACTAGTGAACTTCAATTTATATCTAACAAATTAAATAAACTTAATATATTACAAGAGGATATAAGTAGAATCGATAAATATATTCAAGATTTAAGGAAACTTGTTCTAATAAAAGATAGAGAGTTCTCCCTGAGAAAAAGCTTAGCTATTGGAATACGATATGTTGAAAAATTGCAAGAAATAGATAAGATTTCTATAATTCATGGAGATTTACAAGAAAAGATTAATCTATTAAACAAGTTAAAAAGTTTATCTGTTGTTTATAATTCTAATAAAGATGAGATTATAAAAATCAAATTTTCATTGCAGAAATACAAAGATGATATAGAGAAGCAAATATTCCAGTATAAAGAATTATTGCAAAAACAAGAGATTTGTCCTTTGTGCTTTAGCATAATTGATAATGATAAAATAGATCATATTATTAGCCATTATAGTTAGGAGGTATAGCTGTGGATTATGAAAAAGAACTTAACAATTTAAGAGAAAATCTAGAGAAAGCTAAAAATTTGAAATATAAAGCTGAAGCAAGGTTAGAACAATTGAATCAGCAAGAAGAAGAAATAATCAAAGAGTTAAAAAGTCTTGGTGTAGAGCCTGAAGAATTAGAAAATGAAATCAATAAATTAACTTTAGATATAAATAGATTATTTAAAGAAGCTAATGAATTACTACCCAAAGATTTACTAGAAAAGAAGTGATTATATGATAACAGATTTACAAGAACTAGATAATTATTTGAATACTTCAAAAGAATATTTAGCTAGAGAATTAGGAAAACGAGATAAAATTAAAGAACAATTAAAATTTCAAAAAGAAACTCTGAATAATATTGAAATAGAACTAAATCTATTATCTAAGGTAAGTATATTATTTCAAAAAACTTCAGAATTTGCTAGAGAACAAGCTAAAAATCAAATTGAATCTTTAGTTACTAAATGTCTGCAATTTATATTTGAATCAGATATTGAATTTCTAATTGAAATTGAAGAACAAAGAGGAAAGGCAAATGCTGAATTCTATGTAATTAATAAAGTTGAAGATATATTGATTAAGACTAAACCCGAGTTATCTAGAGGTGGTGGAGTTGTTGACATCGTTTCTTTAGCCTTAAGAATTGCTTTTTTACAAACTCATAAACCTAAAATCGAAGGTCCTTTGATTCTAGATGAACCAGCAAAACATGTAAGTGATGAATTTATTTTTAATGTTGCTGATTTTCTAAAACAAACATCTGAATTGTTTAATAGACAAATAATAATGGTAACCCATAATCATCATTTAGCAGCCATAGGCAGTAATGCATATAGAGTTGAATTAAAGGGCTCTGAAAGTACTGTAACAAGCATCACATCTTAATTACATCTTGACATTATCTTATAAAAGTAATAGAATTGAATTATATGTATATTCTATACAGTTTATTATTTCAATTTATTAAGCTAGCAACATATGCTTATATTTAATGAAAATGGAAATGTAGTATGGAACTTGAAAATTTTATACAATTGGAGGTGTTTAGTTATTGAAGCTTTAATTGCAATTCTTGGCGCAATTATTGGAATTCTCATTGGTTATTTTATAAGAAAAACTATTGGAGAAGGTAAAATAAATAATGCTGAAGAGTTAGCTAAGAGAATAGTTGAAGATGCTGAAAGAGATGGAGAAGCTCACAAAAAAGAGCTTTTATTAGAAGTGAAGGAAGAAATCCATAGACTTAGAAGCGAGGCAGAAAAAGAAAACCGTGAACGAAGAAATGAACTTCAAAAGCTTGAAAGACGAATCATTAACAAAGAAGAGAGCATTGATAGAAAAAGTGATGCAATCGAGAGAAAAGAGGAGCTATTAGCCAAAAAACTTAAAGATGTTGAAGATAAGGAAGCTTTAGTTGATGATGTCTATAAAAATCAAGTCTTAGAGTTAGAAAGACTTTCTGGTTTAACTTCAGATGAAGCAAAGGAATTATTGTTAGATGAAATTAGAAAAGAAATAGTTCACGAGTCTGCTATTATGATTAAAGAAATGGAAACTAAAGCTAAAGAAGAAGCAGATAAGAAGTCGAGAGAAATAATCTCTACTGCAATTCAAAAATGTGCAGCTGACCATGTAGCTGAAACTACAGTAACAGTTGTAGCTCTACCAAATGATGAAATGAAAGGTAGAATTATTGGAAGAGAAGGAAGAAATATTAGGACTCTAGAAACATTAACTGGAATAGATTTAATTATTGACGATACCCCAGAAGCCGTAGTTCTATCAGGATTTGATCCTGTAAGAAGAGAAGTTGCTAGAATAGCTTTGGAAAAACTTATAGTTGATGGCAGAATACATCCTGCTAGAATTGAAGAAATGGTAGAAAAAGCAAAAAAAGAAGTAGATAATATCATTCGTGAAGAAGGTGAACAAGCTGCTTTTGATGCAGGAGTTCACGGAATTCATCCAGAGTTAATTAAGCTTCTAGGTAGATTAAAATACAGAACAAGCTATGGACAAAATGTTTTAAAACATTCTGTTGAAGTAGCACATCTCGCTGGCATAATGGCTGCAGAGTTGGGAGCTGACGTAAAAATAGCAAAAAGAGCAGGTTTATTACATGATTTAGGAAAAGCTGTGGATCATGAAGTAGAGGGTCCTCATGTTGATATAGGAGTAGACTTAGCAAGAAGATATAAAGAATCTAAAGAAGTTCTACATGGCATTGCTGCCCATCATGGGGATTGTGAACCACAAACTGTCGAAGCTGTTTTAGTACAAGCCGCTGATGCTATTTCAGCAGCAAGACCAGGTGCAAGAAGAGAAACCCTCGAAGCTTATATAAAGAGATTACAAAAGCTTGAGGAAATAGCAAATTCTTTCGATGGAGTAGAACGATCTTATGCAATTCAAGCAGGACGTGAAATTAGAATTTTGGTAAAACCAGATGAAATTTCAGAAAGTCAAATAATTCATACCGCAAGGGATATTGTAAAAAGAATTGAAGCTGAATTGGATTATCCAGGTCAGATCAAAGTAAATGTAATACGAGAAACTAGGGCTATTGAGTACGCTAAATAATAATTTTTTAAATAAATATGGAATTAAATAATATATAAAAGATATATTTAAAAAATTTAGTTAGAGGGGGCTATTTTAATGGATGTATTAAAAGTATCAGCAAAATCAAGTCCAAATTCTGTTGCAGGAGCATTAGCAGGAGTGTTAAGAGAAAAAGGAGCTGCTGAAATTCAAGCAATAGGAGCCGGTGCTTTAAATCAAGCCGTAAAAGCAGTAGCAATCGCGAGAGGATTTGTTGCTCCAAGTGGAATCGATCTTATTTGTATACCAGCCTTCACAGATATAATAATAGATGGTGAAGAAAGGACAGCTATAAAGCTAATTATTGAACCAAGATAATATTATAAAAAACCTGCCGTGCTGGCAGGTTTTTTATAATCCATAGGGAATTTCTCGCAAATTGATAAAGGCTTTTTTATAATATAAAGTATTTGTATAATCTTATTTAAGTTTTACAAACTAATAAGATAGCATTGACTATTATAAAGGAGGAATTCGATGATTTTTGATTTACATGTACATACAAATCATTCAGATGGACTGTTTTCTCCAGAGGAAGTGATTGATTTAGCAGTTAAACAAAAATTAGATGGAATAGCAATTACCGATCATGATACAGTAACAGCAATCGAAACAGCTATTGCCTATAGTAATAATTATTATAATTTTAGAATTATACCAGGTATTGAATTTAGCTGTGTATATAATGATGAAGAAGTACATATACTAGGATATTTCATAAATTATAAAGATCTAAATCTTATTAAGGTGACTAACAAGCTAAAAAAATCAAGATTAACCAGGGGAGTAGAAATGGTTTACAAGCTTAATAAATTAGGACTAAAGCTTTCAATAGAAGAAGTTAAAAAATTTTCTGGAGAAAAATATATTGGCAGGCCTCATATAGCAAGAGCATTAATAAAAAAAGGTTATGTAACTGATATTTCGGAAGCCTTTACTAAATATTTAGATAGAGGTAAACCTGCATACGTTGAAAGGTATAAAATAACTATTAATGAAACAATATCCTTAATAAAAAACCTTGGAGGTATTGCAATTTTAGCTCATCCAGGTATTTTAAAAGATAAAACTATTGTAAATCATTGCATTTCATTGGGTATAGATGGATTAGAGTGTATTCATTCAAAACATAGCAAGGAGGATACTGATTATTTGATTGATATATCAAAATCAAATAATTTAATAATTACAGGAGGCTCTGATTTTCACGGAGATTTAATAAATGAAGAGATAATACTAGGTAAATATTTTGTTAATATAGATAATATTCCAGAATTTAAGGAGAGGATATAATTGACTAACTACAAGGGTGAAAGGCAAAGGCAATTCCCTACAAAGATAAGTACAACTTCCTTTGTAAAACTTTATATACTACATCTATTAAATGAAAAATCTTATTATGGTAATAAAATAAAAGATGAAATAAAAAGTAGATTAAATAATAGATGGGAACCAAGTCCAGGAATGATATATCCTCTTCTTAGAGAGCTAGAATCAGAAGGATATATTGAGGGATGGTGGGATGAGCCGGATAAAAGATCCATAAGAAGATATAGAATAACTGATGAAGGGATAAAACACTATAAAATATTATTGCTACAAAATAAAACTTCCTTCGAAGATTCTTTACTTATTGTTAAAAATGTGTTAAAAGATATATATGGAGAAAAAATATAATTATATAAAAAAGCTTCTGTCGAAAGATTATAGGTAGCTTTTTTTAAAATCCATTGAGGCCAAGTTCTTTTTACAAAATGAAAAATTAATGAGAACTTTCCTATGGATTATAAAACAAAATACTATTGTGGAGGTATGATTATTTATGAATTTTAATTTATCGGAAAAAGGATTAAGGATTGCCCCTTCAATTACTTTGGAAATTACGGCAAAGGCAAAAGCTATGAAGGAGTCAGGAATAGACGTTGTTAGCTTTGGAGCTGGTGAACCAGACTTCAACACTCCAGAGAATATTCAAAATGAAGGTATTAGAGCGATAAAAGAAGGTTTAACTAGATACACTCCAGCTTCTGGAATAGTTGAGTTAAAAAAAGCTATATGTGAAAAATTAAAAAAAGATAATAATCTAGAGTACAAGCCAAGCAATATTATAATATCTAGCG
>CAYMGW010000109.1:7318-7663 GCA_964390085.1 uncultured Tissierella sp. | reverse complement strand
CTAGTAAAATCACTCAATATATTTCCATCACGAGTAGCAGCCAATACACCTTTGATTGTATTTCCATCTTTGATTGGAACTACATAGCACAATATTACACTATTATCGATCTTGCTTACAATAGGATCTGAAACTGCTTTTTCACCTGATAGTGCTTTTATGTAGTACTCTCTATCTGAAATATTTGTACTTTCTCCCTTGGTGGTTTTCATATTACCTTTCGTATCTGCAATAAACATATTTATATGATTACTTCTTTTAACTTCATTTTTTAGGAAGTCTAACTTTTCATCTAAAGTTAAACTATCATTTTTCAACCAATCACTTTCAGCTAAAGCTTCTAAA
>CAYMGW010000109.1:2466-7308 GCA_964390085.1 uncultured Tissierella sp. | reverse complement strand
CATTAAATTGAACTTCCATTCCTCCATTAACAACTTTGGCATTTTCCTTTGCCAATTGGGATAATGATTCATCAATGCTCGTTGATAAGGCATTTGATGCTGTTATATAGGAGACAACACCTAGTCCTATACAAATAACCAATAGTAGTACTCCATAAGATAAAGATAGTTTTGCTTTAATACTTTTCAGCTTCAAAATTGTACCCCTCCTATTAATAAAATGTTAGATATGTAAAAATGTTAAACATTGTAGTTTAATGTAGTTTATTGTATTATTATATATTAATAGTTTCATTGATTACACTATGTTTACATCATTGTCATTGCCATGGCTATGACATTTTTATATTTATATATAGCCTATCTGATTATGTAGGGTTATTGTAAATCTATATGTTATTACGATTATATAAAGGGGGAGGACTCTTTGGTGACTAATATAAAATTTGGTGAATGTTTGTCTCTTTTACTTTCTGCTTTAGATATAAGTATGAATCAATTATCAAAAGCTATAAATGTAGATAGCTCACTTGTTAACCGTTGGGTTAGTGGGAAAAGAATTCCTGCATATAATACAGTATACATTGAAAGTATTACTGAATATCTTTCAAAGAATATTAAAAATTCATTTCAGGAACAACATGTAAATAGGATTTTTTTCAGTATTAGTAAAAGCAATGAATTAGACATCAGTATCCAAGAAAAAATACAGAAAATATTATTGGAATCACAAGGATATTCTATTGAATGTAAAAAAAAAGAACAGAGCGAAAAGAAAAATCAACCAATAAACAAAGAACAAATTTCTAGTTTTTTAAATATGGATCAATATTATCCTAATAAACAGGATAATATCAATGACTTTAATTATACTGTAAATTTATCGAGTGAAGATAAAATAATTTTTGGAATTGAAAACATTGTTTCTGCAGGTACTTCTTT
Source organism: uncultured Tissierella sp. (assembly GCA_964390085.1). Classification (GTDB taxonomy): domain Bacteria; phylum Bacillota; class Clostridia; order Tissierellales; family Tissierellaceae; genus Tissierella. Next base: position 6,366 of record CAYMGW010000109.1, on the reverse strand, counting down.
ACTCGAAGCTACAACAAGCCAACTATGTAAAGATGATAATGTAATTTATATAACTTATAACAATTCCAGCATAACAAATAATTATTGTCATAAATTAATTCATTGGCGAAATGCTTTATTAAAGGCTATAAGTAATGGATGGAAAGTAATTTTTTTATTGAGATTAGATAATAATATTAACAGAATAATAAGCTTCATTAATTTTATATATCCAGTTTTAATAACTGGAAAGCTTAACTTATATTATTTTAATAAATATGATATTTCCACTACCTGTAGAGAGACCTATGTAGTTTCAGATATTGGTGCCTTATCCTGTTTTCCAATGAATACATATTCAGAAATTAACTGTAGCTTTTGCTTAAAAAACAAATCTGGTGTGGATATTTTTAAGAATTATTTTAATTCACTTCTTATAAACCATGCTCAACCTCTGATAAAATATTATTCAAAAAATATAGAATATCATCGTTACCTAGTAGAATTTGAAGAAAATATAGGCAATCGATTTCAGTATAAATATTGTTTTAGTATGTTTACACTAACTGAAAACTTGTTCAAGAAGCTTTTAATAAGAAAAAAGCTTCCAAAAGATGAAATGCTTATAGCATTAGATATTCATAAAAGGAAATTTGATGCATTCCTATCAAATATACAGAACTATCAATATAAAGATATATATTCAGCTGATTCTATTAAAGCCCTAATTAAACATAGGCAATTTCATTTTGACTACTATACGGGAACTGAGATAATGGATTTAGAAGTTAATGACATTATTGAAATTTTACAGAATGTAGTTAATCTTCTTAAAAAATATGACAATTTTAGTATTGCTTTTATGCCTCAAAACACTAATAATTTTTTTAAAAATGTTGATTTATATTGTGCTGTTAAAGAAAGACAATCTATAGTACTTGAAACATTTAACCCTTCAAAAGATATGTCAAAAATACAATTGTCCATAGAGGAGCATATGGTGATTAAAACCTTAGATGAATATTTGAAACAAATTTGGCAGCAAATTGCTCCTGTCAATAAAGACAAAAATGAAATCATTACAATGCTGCAAAATCAAATAGATATACTTAAAAAATAACTATTACGAAAAATTTTTAGAACCAAATAAAAAAGAAAAAAAGTAGAACTTTCCTATTCGTTATAAAAAAGAGGCTTCTCACAAGTTTAGTATCCTTATGAAAAGCCTCTATGATATATATATATGAACTATCTACAATTTATTTGATAACCCTCTAATGTTAGACTACCATTCATAGGCAGAATAATTACATCATACCGCCCATTCCACCCATGCCACCCATTCCGCCCATAGCTGCCATTGGGTCTTCTTTTTCTATATCTGCTACTGCACCTTCTGTAGTAAGTACCATAGCTGCTACAGATGATGCATTTTGTAATGCTGATCTAGTTACCTTAGTTGGGTCAACTATACCTGCTTCTATCATATTTACATATTTTTCATTTAGAGCATCAAAGCCTATTCCATCAGCTTCTTCTCTTACTTTTTCTACTATTACAGAACCTTCTAATCCAGCATTAGCTGCGATTTGTCTAACTGGTTCTTCTAATGCACGAACTATAATACTTATACCTGTTTTTTCATCTCCATGAGCTGTTTCAAGTAATTTAGCTACAGCTGGAATTGAGTCTACTAATACTGTTCCACCACCAGGTACAATACCTTCTTCTACTGCTGCACGAGTAGCTGCAAGAGCATCTTCTATTCTAAGTTTTCTTTCCTTAAGTTCAGTTTCAGTTGCAGCACCTACTTGGATTACTGCTACTCCACCTGATAATTTAGCAAGTCTTTCTTGAAGTTTTTCAGCATCAAATTCTGATTCAGTTTCTTCAAGTTGAGCTTTGATTTGTTTAACTCTATTTTGAATTTCCTCTTGATTTCCTTCTCCATTAACTATTACAGTTGTTTCCTTGTCAACTTTAACCTTACCTGCTCTACCTAGCATATCAATAGTAGCTTCTTTTAAGTCATATCCTAATTCTTCTGATATTACTTGACCACCTGTTAAGATTGCTATATCTTGTAACATTTCTTTTCTTCTATCTCCAAAACCAGGTGCTTTAACAGCAACACAATTGAATGTTCCTCTTAATTTATTAACTACTAATGTAGCCATAGCTTCCCCTTCAATATCTTCTGCAATTATTACAAGTGGTTTACTCATTTGTACTATTTGCTCAAGGATTGGAAGAATTTCTTGGATATTACTAATCTTCTTATCAGTGATTAAAATATATGGGCTATCATATTCTGCTACCATTTTTTCAGTATCTGTAACCATGTAAGCAGATACATATCCTCTATCAAATTGCATACCTTCCACTACATCTAGGGTAGTTCCCATAGATTTTGATTCTTCTACAGTAATAACTCCATCGTTTCCAACCTTTTCCATAGCATCAGCTATTAATTTACCTATTTCTTCATCTCCAGCTGAGATTGAAGCAACTTGAGCTATAGCTTCCTTTGATTCTACTTTTCTGGAGAATCTTTTGATTTCTTCTACTGTAGTATTTACAGCTCTTTTAATCCCTCTTTGAAGAATCATTGGGTTTGCACCTGCTGCTACATTCTTTAACCCTTCTCTAATAATTGCTTGAGCAAGTAAAGTAGCAGTTGTAGTTCCATCTCCTGCTACATCATTAGTCTTTGTAGCTACTTCTTTAACTAATTGAGCACCCATGTTTTCATATTTATCTTCCAATTCTATTTCACGAGCTATAGTTACACCATCATTTGTAATAAGTGGTGCACCAAATTTTTTATCTAATACAACATTTCTTCCCTTTGGTCCCAATGTAACCTTTACAGTATTTGCTAATTGGTTTATACCTCTTTCCATGGCACGACGTGCATCTTCACCAAATTTAATTTCCTTAGCCATTTATATCCACACTCCTTTTTAAATTCAGTTAATAGTGAATAGTGAATAGTGAATAGTTTTTAGTAAAGCCCTTAGGTCTTTAATCTTTTCAAACTATTAGTTATTCACTCTTAGTTATTCACTGTCTTACTCAACTATTGCTAAAATATCAGTTAATTTTAAAATTGTTAATTCTTCACCATCTACTTTGATTTCTGTTCCAGCATATTTTGAGAATATTACTTTGTCTCCAACTTTAATTTGATCTTTTTTCTTTTCATCGTTTGTGATATCAGCACCAATAGCAACTACTTCTGCCATCTGTGGTTGTTCCTTAGCAGTACTTGGTAGAACTATACCGCTCTTTGTCTTTTCTTCTACTTCTACTTTTTTAATTACAATCCTATCACCTAATGGTCTTAGATTCATAATTATACTACCTCCTTATGTTAATATTAGTTTTATCTTTCATTTTATTAGCACTCATTGTCATTGAGTGCTAATGTGTACAATATATATGTTACTTAAATGAAATCATGTAATCAAGTCTTAAAATAAGTTATATTTAAACATTATTTACTAGAATATGGTTTTATTCCCATTACTCTTTATTTTTCTTTGATTTACTCTTTTTATCTTATCAAATTAACCAAATTAGTTAACATATAGTAAATAATAGGAATAAAAACTGCTGGAAGCATGTTTCCTACCTTTATTTTCTTAATTCCCAATATATTTATTCCTATTGCCATAATAAGTATTCCACCTACTGCAGACATTTCATTTACTACCTCTGGAGTAAGTAGCTCCTTTACAAAATTGGCTAACAAAGTAATGCTACCTTGATAAATTAAAACTGGAAGACTTGAAAAGGCTACTCCTATACCTAAAGTTGACGCAAATATTATAGAAGAAATACCATCAAGAATAGACTTTGCAAATAAAGTCTCATGATTTCCTTGTATACCAGATTCAAGGGAACCAACTATTGCCATAG
>CAYMGW010000109.1:0-2456 GCA_964390085.1 uncultured Tissierella sp. | reverse complement strand
AGGAAGCTGTTACAAACCCTTTAGAGAAATTACTATCTTTACCTCCAAATTTATTTTGAAGTAAGTTTCCCAGATTATCAAGTTTATTTTCTATTCCCATTCTTTCTCCTATTATACTTCCCAATACAATGCTTCCTATTACTAAAATAATATTTTCAGACTTAATACCACCCATAATTCCTATAATAATTACTGCAATACCTATTCCATCCATTATGGTTTGTCTATATTCATCTCGAATACCTTTTCTAAGACCTATTCCAAATAATGCACCTACTATAATTGCTACACTATTTACTATTGTTCCTAGCATAATTTAATCTCCCCCCTAATTTAGTGAATAACTAAAGTATAGTTAATAGGTAATAGTGAATAACTAATATTTAAAAAAATTAATGACCCTAAATCTTCACCTAAAGCTATTCACTATTAACTTTTCACTATTAACTGGCTTTATAACTATTAACTTTTCACTGTTCACTATATTTTAATAGGATACACTATTTTACAGAGAATTTCTACAAGAAAAATGGAATCCCGAAAAGAATTCCATTTTTCACACTATTCACTATTAATTATTCTCTGTATTTTAATTATATTTCACTTTCCTTATATACATTGTTCTTATTATTATAAAATAGATTACCTGAAACACTAAGTATCCAAATGCAACTACAAGACCATTAGTAAAAAGATTTCTCTGAAGTAAGTTAGAAAGTGATTTCAATGCAAATAAAGAATGTATTGTACTAACTACAAATGGTAAAAAGAATATAATCCCTATTTGCTTTGTTATTATCCTATTTATTTCCTTTTCTGTTGTTCCAATTTTTCTAAGTATATCATATTCCACTTTATCTTGTTTTATTTCATTAAATAGTTTGAAATATATTATACTACCTGAAGCTATAAAGAATAAAAAGGCTATAAAAAATCCTATAAATAATGTAAGTCCAAAGTTCTTCCTTATACCTTTGTAGGGAATTGACTTAGAATAATAACTCCCATCGTATTTATCACCCAGCATTTCCTGTATTTCTACAGAAGCATTAAAGGATTTCTTCCATTTATCTAGTTTTATTCCATTATATATAACTATATCCTCGTCTTTAGCTATTTCTAGTACATGATTATAGTCTTTGTCATTCAATATAAATACATCAAAATATCCTAATTTGTTTAAAGACATTGCACCATCATGTATTTCTCCACTTACCTTATATTCGTTTATTTGGTCATTTAGTTTTAATTTTGCCGTTTCAAGAGGATATCTTTTTATTTTCTCTGGATTACCATCATAGCCAATTGTCTCATAAGGGAAATTATATACTACCTCATTCTCTTTGACTACAACTTCATCTTTACCTTGATAAGCTGCTAACTTATTATAATCCTTATTAGATATAAGTAAAATCTCTTCCCTAATACTATCGTTAGCTTTATTAGATTCATTTTTAACCTTTATATTTTTAACTGTATGAAACTCATCTGTTTTTAAATCATACTTTTTCAAGATTTCCTTTACTCTATCTATACTTTGACTATCCTGCAATGTTTCTCCCTTTTGAATTATTGCAATATCCTCTGGTGTATCAATTCCTGATATACTTGATATTTCCGTAAAAAATGAATATATGGTTTCTGTAGCAGTAAAGGTAATTGCCCCTAAAATGGCTGCTGCAAATAATACTTTGGCTGTATCCTGCAATTTAAATATCATCTGAGAGTAGGATATCATATTAACTTTTTTATAAAGTATATTTTCATTTTTTAAAATTTTATTAGCTATAGCTATACTAAATTGAGTAAATGTAAAATAGGTACCAGCTACAACTATAAATATAACTGGCATCATAGCCAAAGGTACAAAAGCTCCTTCTACAATCCAAGCTATACCATAACCCAATATCAATAAGCTAACACCTAGAATTGACTTTTTCTTCGAAAAATCTGGTATTTCCTTAGGTATCTTATTACTTTTAATCTGTTGTATTATTTCTTTATTCTTTATTTTGAAAAACATCAAAACACTTACTATTTCAAATAAGACAAAGAATACTAGAATAGTAAGCCCTAAAGCCTTAAAGGATATATTAAATGGAAGACTGATATCCATAAATGCTTCCATAGCCATAAGAAATAGCTTTGAAAAAATTACTCCTGAGACTATACCGGTTCCTATGGATAAAACCGTTATTATAGTATTTTCTATAAATACATATTTCTTTATTTGTTTTCTAGTCATTCCATATAAAGAAAGAAGTCCGAATTCCTTTCCCCTAGATTTTAAAAATATAGAAGTAGAATAGCCTACAAATAGCACTGAAAATACTACTATTATCACTTGGCAAACTATCATACCATTAACTACACCCATCTGTGCTACAGGATGCCCTCCTATATTCTTTAGGTTTAATGATGGATGAAATACGAAATTAGAAAATATAAAAAATGCT
>CAYMGW010000108.1:4125-7687 GCA_964390085.1 uncultured Tissierella sp. | reverse complement strand
TAGAGTTCCTCAGCATTTTCAAAGCCTTTAACTTCAAAGCCATTGTTTTTTAATGCATAAACAACTAGCTCTCTAATACTTTCATCATCTTCAACACAGTAAATTATCTTCATAGAATCACCCAATTTGACAATGGATAATTGATAGCCATAGGCCACTTACGCAATTAACAATTGACAATTAAAACCATTGATATATTTTAATTAATTATATCATTAAATATATTATAAAACCAAAGAAGAATTAGATTCCTCTTTGGTTTGTTTAAATTTAAAATTCACGATTTTCTTCATAATGTTCACCAGTGATAGAATAATAAACCCATTCTGCAATGTTTTGAGCATGATCTCCAATTCTTTCAAAGTATTTAGCTATCATTATTAAATCCACTGCTTGTTCGCCATAAGCAGCACTTTCTCTTATGAGGTCGATTAATTCATTTTTAATTATATTAAATAAATTATCTACTACATCATCATACTCAATGACAGATTTTACAAGTTCTAAATCTCTCTTTACATAAGCATCTATACTATCCTTTACCATTTTTATGGTAGCTTCTGCCATTTGAGGGATATGAATAAGTTTTTTTATATATTCTTGACCGGCAAGCCATATAGTTATTTCTGAAATATCAGAAGCTTGATCACCGATTCTTTCCATATCGGTAATCATCTTTAGTGCTGAAGAGATTAACCTCAGATCACTAGCTACAGGCTGTTGCTGCAACAGTAGCTTTAAACATCGTCTTTCAATACTTTTCTCAATATCATTTACCTCTTTATCACCTTCAACAACTCGTTTTGCAAGCTCAACATTTTGTTCAATTAGAGCAGTAACAGCTGCTTCAATGGAGCTTTCAATAGTATTACCCATTTCTATAAGTTCTTCATTTAGTAATTCCAATTCTTTATCAAACCTACTTCTCATATATATCAACCCCTTATATTAATTAACAAATAACAATTTCTTAACCAAACCTTCCAGTTATATAGTCTTCCGTACGTTTATCTCTTGGTTTAGAGAATATATCATCTGTATTACCAAATTCTATTAGTTCCCCTGATAAGAAAAAGGCAGTTTTATCTGAAACACGAGTTGCTTGTTGCATATTATGAGTTACCATAACAACTGTATAATTATCTTTTAACTCCTGTACCAAGTCTTCAATCTTGGCAGTAGATATAGGGTCAAGAGCAGACGTCGGCTCATCTAAAAGTAATACTTCTGGGTCAACAGCTAAAGCTCTTGCTATACAAATTCTCTGTTGCTGTCCTCCAGATAGCTCAAGGGCATTTTTTTTTAGTCTATCCTTTACCTCATCCAATATTGCAGCATTCTGAAGACTTTTTTCTACGATTTCATCAAGCTTACTCTTAGACTTTATACCATGGGTACGAGGTCCAAAGGCAATATTATCATATATACTCATAGGGAAGGGATTTGGTTTTTGAAAAACCATACCTACACGCTTTCTTAAAAGATTTACATCTATATTGCCATTTCCGTTACCATTACTATAAATATTCTTTCCATCTAATAAAACACTTCCTTCTATTCTACATCCCTCAACTAAATCATTCATTCTGTTTAGAGTTTTAAGAAATGTAGATTTACCACATCCAGATGGTCCAATAAAGGCAGTGATTAGATTTTGGTGTATATTCATATTTATATTTTTAAGAGCTTGAAAGCTTCCATAATATAAGTTTAAATTTTCAACTACAATTTTATCCATTTAAATCCCCTTTCCATAATTTCTTAGCTATTAAGGACGATGCTCCATTAATTCCTATTACAACAATTAAAAGCACTACAGCAGTTGCATATGCTTGGCTAGTATATAATCCTTCACTGGATAGGGAATACATATGAATTGCTAATGTTCTACCTGATGAAAATAAATTTTTTGGTATTTGCGGCACAGTACCAGCAGTATATATAAGGGCTGCAGTTTCACCTACAATCCTACCTATTGCAAGGATGATTCCAGCAAGTATTCCAGGCATTGCTGAAGGTAGAACTATTTTGAATATCGTTCTAAGCTTTCCAGCACCTAATCCAAAGCTTGCCTCTCTAAGAGTGTCTGGTACTGCCAAGAGCGCTTCTTCTGTAGCCCTAATTATGAGGGGGAGAATCATAATTGAAAGAGTAAAGGCTCCGGCAGCCATTGAAAAGCTCCAACCTAAAGCTGTTACAAAGAATAATAATCCAAACAAACCATATACGATAGATGGAATTCCTGATAGAGTCTCTGTTGTTAACCTTATTATTTCAACTAATTTATTTCCACTCTTTGCATATTCAATTAGATAGAATCCAGTAAATATGCCAAGAGGACAGGCGATTAACAATGCTAAAAAAGTCATTATAAAAGTAGTAATTATTGCTGGAAACAAAGAAACATTTTCTGTAGTATATTCTAAAGCAAATAAAGAAGGCTTTAGATAAGGAATTCCTTTAATTAATATATATCCAATTATGGCAAATAAAATAGAAAAGGTTGCAAAAGCAGAAAACATTACAAATCCTTTAATTAATTTACTTAGTTTATTCAATTATGCCACCTTCCTTTTTAAGGCAGAAAATAATCCATTTATAAGTAGTATAAATACGAACAATACTACTCCAGTTGCAATTAATGCTTCTCTATGAAGATCAGCAGCATATCCCATTTCTATTACAATATTAGCAGTTAAAGTACGTACTCCCTTTAATAAGCCTTAGGCATACGGGCCTGATTTCCAGCTACCATGATTACTGCCATTGTTTCCCCAATGGCTCTACCAATACCAAGAACTATTGATGAAAGTATTCCTGATTTAGCAGCAGGAAGCATTGCAAAAAATATTGAATATTCATGAGTTGCACCTAGGGCTATAGCCCCTTCATAATAACTTGCAGGTACTGACCTAATTGCTGCTTCTGAAAGTCCTATTATTGTAGGTAAAATCATTATTCCAAGAAGTATAGAAGCTGTTAATATACTACTTCCTGTACCACCAAATAATTCTCGAGTCAAAGGTACTAATACAACAAGACCGAAAAATCCATATATAATAGAAGGAATTCCAGCCATTAGATTTACTGCAGGTTTTAAAAACTTGTAAAGTTTTGGTGGGCAAAACTTTGCTAGATATACGGCAGTTAAAATTCCAATAGGTACTCCAAGAATTATAGCTCCAGCTGTTACATAAATGCTTCCTACAATCATAGGAAAGATTCCAAAGGATGGTGGAATATTTGAAGGAGACCAATCCTTACCTAGTAAAAAATTGAATGTTCCGATTTTCCCAATTGCTGGTATTCCATTGGCAAACATAAAATAACATATTAAAATTACTGATATTATAGAAGCACAAGCGGAGATAAAAAATATTATCTCCATCAGCTTCTCAAAGAATTTTGACTTCATTTAATCACCCTCTATTTAATGTCACTCCAGTTAATAAGTTCACCTATAAATACATTCTTTACATTTTCTAAGGATATGTCTGTTAAAGTATTTGCTGGATGAGTAATTACTGCAATACCATCTAAGGCTATGGCAATATCTTTAAGT
>CAYMGW010000108.1:3755-4115 GCA_964390085.1 uncultured Tissierella sp. | reverse complement strand
GTTCTGTTTTTTCACTGTCTTTTAAGGCTCTTGAAGCCATTCCTATATCAGCGGTACCATCTATAGCAGCTTGCATACCTGCTGAAGAATCGGATTGTTGTACTTCTATTTGAGCATTTGTATTTATAGCGATATAAGCTTCTCTTAGTTTTTCCATAACTGGTGTAACAGATGAAGAGCCAGCTACAACGATTTTTCCAGTTGGTTTAGATCCACTATATGGAGCTGCATTATCATCTACAGCTATATAGCTCTTTGAAACAACTTCTTGTCCTTCTTTACTCATTATAAAATCTATAAAATCTTGTGCAAGCTCGGAGATTTCACCTTTTGTTGCTATATTAAAAGGTCTAGCTATTT
>CAYMGW010000108.1:0-3745 GCA_964390085.1 uncultured Tissierella sp. | reverse complement strand
TTTAATATTTTCTGTAGTTGGTGCAATACCATCTACGTTTAATGCCTTTACTGTATCATTAAGTGAACCTGTTGATACATAACCTATTGCATATTCATTGCCAGCAACTGTTGTAAGGACAGTATCTGTTTTCATTTGAGTGATAGCTTCTTTTGTAGTTCTATCAACCTTTTTACCACTACCATCTTTTTCTTCTACTCCAGTTAGCTCTACAAAAGCACCCCTTGTACCAGAACCTTCTTCCCTAGTAACTACTACGATTTCATTTGAAAGCTCAAATCCATTTTTATTATTACCAGTACCTACATCTTCCCCTTGATTATTTGATTTACATCCAACAAGAACGGATGCTACTAAAATAAATGACAAAGCTAAAATAATTAATTTTTTCATTTTACTTCCTCCTTTAATTTCAAGAAAGTCAACAATATGGTTTTCCACAACAAGACTTTCTCATCTTTAACCATAGTATATCCATTGAATGTTAAATCTATTGTTATGGCAATGTTAAATCTATGTAAAATCAATAAAATACTCTAAATATTTTTCTTGATTATTTCTTACAAAATATTGCAAGAATTTACAATTGCATTGGTTAAATAATTTATAGAGGGGTAAAAACAGTTCAAAGAAGCATCTAAGTTTAAAGAACTTTGATTGTTATAATCAATCAAAGAATTATATTCATTAAATTGTTTTAATTATTAGGAGGCGTATATATGTTTTTTAAAACCACAGAGCAACATGAAAATTTGAGAACAAAGCTCAGACAGTTTGCTGAAGAGGAAATTAAACCTATTGCATTTACATTGGATCAGGAAAATCAATTTCCTTCTGAAATAGTTAAAAAACTGGGTGAAATGGGTATGATGGGAATTCCATATCCAAAAAAATACGGTGGAGCAGGCTTAGATGTAATCAGTTATGCTATTGCCGTTGAAGAATTATCAAGAGTAGATGGTGGTATAGGTGTAATTCTTTCTGCCCATACATCTTTGGGTGCATATCCAATTTCTGCCTATGGAACAGAAGAGCAGAAACAAAAATATTTAGTTCCTTTAGCAAAGGGAGAGAAGATTGGAGCCTTCGGTCTTACGGAAGAAAATGCTGGAAGTGATGCAGGAGGTACTGAAACTACTGCTGTTTTAGAAGGTGACTATTATATTTTAAATGGTGAAAAAATTTATATCACCAATGGTGGTGAGGCTGATACTTATATAGTTTTTGCAGTTACGACACCAGATATAGGCATTCGTGGCATTAGTGCATTTATTGTTGAGAAGGGTTGGGAAGGATTTACCTTTGGCAAACATTATGACAAGATGGGTATTCGTTCTTCTGCCACTGGAGAACTTATATTTAACAATGTGAAGGTTCCTAAGGAAAATTTATTAGGAAAAGAGGGGCAAGGATTCAAGATTGCCATGTCAACATTAGATGGAGGTCGTATTGGTATTGCTTCTCAGGCCCTAGGTATTGCACAAGGTGCTTATGAGAATGCATTAGAGTATTCAAAAGAAAGAGTTCAATTTGGTAAGCCTATTTCCCAACAACAGGCTATATCTTTTAAGTTAGCTGATATGGCAACAAAACTTAGAGCAGCTAGGTTTCTGGTTTATAGTGCAGCAGAGCTAAAGGGAAATAATGAGCCTTATGGTATGGAAGCTGCCATGGCTAAACTATATGCTTCTGAGATTGGTATTGAAGTTGTAAACGATGCTCTTCAAATATTTGGTGGAAGTGGCTATCTAAAAGGTATGGATATTGAGCGTGCTTATAGGGATGCTAGGATTTGTACAATATATGAAGGAACTAGTGAAATTCAACGTATTGTCATAGCATCTAACATTATCGGCAAGATGGCAAAGGCAGAACATGCAGGTAAAGCTGCTAAAGTTGGACCAGCAACAGGTTATCGTAAGAAGATTATTTTCAATAATGGAACTCCTAAAGAAAGAGTTGATGAACTTGTGAAGGCCCTTAAGGCAGATGGTTATGATTTTACAGTTGGTATACCTCTTGATACACCAATAATTAAAGCTGACAGGGTAGTAAGTGCTGGTCTAGGTATAGGAGCAAGAGAAAATATGAAACTTATAGAAGACTTAGCAATTCAAGCCGGTGCAGCTATAGGTTCATCTCGTCCAGTAGCTGAAAATTTAAAATATGTACCACTAAATCGTTATGTTGGTCTATCAGGTCAAAAATTCAATGGAAATCTTTATATTGCTTGTGGTATTTCAGGTGCAGGTCAACACTTAAAAGGAATAAAGGATGCCACTACAATTGTTGCTATAAATATTGACCCTAATGCAAAAATATTTAAGAATGCAGACTATGGTATTGTTGGTGATGTAATGGAAATATTACCATTACTTACTGAAGCTTTAGATAATGGAGAACCTAAGAAGGAGGCTCCACCAATGAAGAAGATGAAGAGAGCTATTCCAAAGAAAGTCGCTCCAACTTGGAAATATCACGTATGTGGTGGTTGTGGTTATGAATATGATCCTGGAGTTGGTGATCCTGAAGGTGAAATAAGCCCAGGTACACTTTTTGAAAATTTACCTGAAGAATGGACATGCCCTTCTTGTGGTGAGGAAAAGGATATGTTTATAGAAGCTTAATTTCTATAAAGAGTAAACATTATGAGATATTTCAAGTATAAAGGAGGATTTAATATATGCATTGTGTTAGAAATATAACTGAGGATCTTTATTGGGTTGGTGGCAATGACAATCGTCTAGCTCTTTTTGAAAACATTCATCCTATAGAGCGAGGTGTATCCTATAATTCTTATTTACTATTAGATGAAAAAACAGTACTATTTGATACCGTAGATTGGTCAATTTGTCGTCAATTCCTTGAAAATATTAAAGCGGTTTTAGGGGATAGAACTTTAGATTACATGGTAATCAATCATATGGAACCAGACCATGCAGCATGTATTGAAGAGATAGTTATTCGTTATCCAGACCTAAAAATAATATGTACCGAAAAAGCTTCTTTATTCATGCATCAATTTGGGTTTAATATTGATGACAAGTTGATAAAAGTTAAAGAAGGAGATACTATGTCCTTTGGAAAACACAATCTTTTATTTATTTTAGCTCCAATGGTACATTGGCCAGAAGTAATGGTATCATATGATACTACAAATGGTGTATTGTTTTCCGCTGATGCCTTTGGTTCCTTTGGTGCTTTAGGTGGCAAGCTATTTAATGATGAAATGGACTTTGATAGGGAGTGGCTCGATGACGCCAGAAGATATTATACAAATATCGTAGGGAAATATGGGCCTCATGTTCAATCTCTTTTGAAGAAGGCTAAAGATATTGACATAAAGATGATTTGTCCATTACATGGACCTGTATGGCGTAATGACTTAGGATATTTTTTAGATAAGTATAACAAGTGGAGTAGTTATGAGCCTGAAGAAAAGGGTGTAATGATTGTTTATGGATCAATGTACGGAAATACAGAGGCTGCAGCAAACTATTTAGCAACAAGATTAGTGGAAAAGGGAATGACAAATGTAGTTGTCTATGATGTTTCAAAAACTCATGTGTCTTATTTGATTTCTGAGTCATTTAAATATAGCCACATAGTTCTTGCCTCTGTAACCTACAACTTAAAAATTTATCCACCAATGTTTAATTATATAATGGATATGAAAGCATTAAATCTTCAAAAGCGTACATTTACTCTTATAGAAAATGGGTCATGGTCTCCTCAATCTGGAAAA
>CAYMGW010000107.1:0-7690 GCA_964390085.1 uncultured Tissierella sp. | reverse complement strand
GGTAGCAGTCGGCAGACGTCGCATCGAATATCTCTTTGATACGACACTCCACCGTTAATGGAAAATCCGTGAAGAGAGGTGCATTGACATCCGGAGCTTTTTCTATGCTCCAATCTGTCTTGTCTATCTTATTGGGTTCACGTAGCCCGCTGGTAATACCTACATAGTCAGCTCCAACCACGGTATCCTTATTGGCTAATACTAGAGTAAATTCATTGCATGCTTGCAGATTCAGAGTAGTCTGGTGTATTTTCCCCAAAAAGAGGGATATTTCTGTTCTGTCCCAACTACCACTACAATCTGCATTCATGGCATTGGGTTTGCCGTCCTTGTCATATGTACCGATAATCATTACTGGCTTTGGAAAAAGCCATTCCGCTGGTCCAAATTTCTTCATATCTAATTTAATTCTTATTATTGACGGTGCAAAGTTACTGCAGGATAGAGTTTGCGTTGTTACACTAAAACAAGTAAAAATGTCACTTTTTGCAGTTTAACCATTAATTTGCTGTTTTTCATATTATCTTTGCGTTATTATTAATGATGTAGAGTATGGCAAAGCATGCAGGGCTTGAGGATCAGACTTATATCATCCGTGAAAATGATGTTATTTTCACGGATGATATATATGAAGCTACTTCTGACGACCATCTTGATACCTGTCTCCATTGGGTTATCCTTTCAGGAAAGGTGACATTTCGTATTTGCATGTATGACTTCGTTGCCGGGAAAGACGACTGTATTATTATTCCAAACAGGACTTCGATTACAGACATCAGGTTGAAAGATGATTTCAAGATGACAAGTGTTATTATCTCTAATAAATTTATGCCTGTAGCCCTCCCTAAAAGCAATTATGAGATGAAGGGGCTACTTTCGATGGCTAATAATCCTGTTATGCCCTTGTCGGCTGAAGAAGCCAAACGGATTATCTCTGATTTTAATCAAATTAAGTTGCGCTACAACAGATTTTTACATGTTTACGATGCGGAGATGGTGGCTCGTGCTGTAGAGATGATGGTACTTGATATGTATGATATCCATTCTAGGTATCATGCGGATGATTTGAAAGGTATAGATCAGATTGCCAAGATTCTGAGACAGTTTGTCGGCCATCTTCAGAAGGGATTGTACAGGAAATATCGAAAGGTAGAATATTATGCGTCTTTGTTGAATATAAGTTCTCAATATCTTTCCGAGAGTTGTATCAAGGCAAGTGGGCGCAATGCCTCTTTTTTCATCGAACACTTTACGGCTGAGGAAATAGCCCGACTGCTGAAGAAAGAAGATCTTTCTGTTACTGATATTTCTTGTCAGCTGGACTTCAGCACTGCAAGTTATTTTACGCGTTACGTCAAGCGAGTTTTGGGTATGACTCCTAGTGAATACAAGGCTCGATTCAATGTAAAGAAGTAGCACATTAGTGTCTACTAAAAAATCGCAATAACTCTTTGAAATGATTGAACATTAGATGTTTACTGAGTGAATTCTAGCCAACGAACTTGAACAGGTACCTTTGCTGTATAATTAATGGTACTGGATATGTTTCAAGACAAATGCATTTTCGATCAATTGGAAGCTTTCCTAGATAGAAACCACTTCAATTATCTTGTACGCAAGTATGATGGTAACAAGTATGTGAAGCACTTCACTTACAGGAACCAGCTCCTTTCATTTATGTTTGGCCAATTGTCAAATCGTGAAAGTCTACGTGATCTCATAGTTGCATTGGAAGCGCATCAAGGAAAATCATAACATTTAAATCTTGGCAAACTTGTTACCCGAAGCAATCTGGCAAAAGCTAACGAGGACTGTGATTACCATACTTTTGAAGCATATGCCTATTATATGGTTGAGAAAGCTCGAACCAAACGTAAAACTAACATTTTTTATTTTTTTACGATACTTCTCTGCGGTAAACAGCATCAGCAAGAATTATTTTCATATTATAGCATAATTATTTCAGACATCGGGCAAGCAGATATGCTGCTTTGTTATCATGCACACATACAATTGTTACCATAACAGCGGTCAAGAAACCATTCTTGTCAACAAGCACATGACGCTTAATCCCTTTGACTTTCTTATTACCTTCAACTTTATTAAGGGAACGGTTATTCCCCCAACGTACACTTTGATAATCTATTATTCCTACACTAGCTTTGGATTTTTGTCCCATAGAGACTCGTTCTTTCTTTTGTAAATTATTGAGTAATAGATCAAATTCACCAAGAGATGACCATCTACGAATAGTATATCAATTCCCACGAGGAGGAATCTGAAGGCAATATACTACGCCACTGACAGCCTGTTTTTACAACATAAATATGGCATTCCATATTTTACGTAAATTATATTTTCGCTTTCTATCTTGTGGTTTCAAGGTTTTCTTAATAACTTTCCACGATGTTTCTTTTAAATCCGTTAAATACATAATTATTTAAAGTGTGGTAACTAAAAATAATAATTTTAATGGAGATAAAAAATACTTTTTTACTTTTATCTTTCAAATTTAAACTGCATTTATACTTAATGCAAAACGAGATTATCTAACCATATATATCCAAAAACGGCTTAGGTAATATAGCCACATGTCACTCTTAGATAATACTAATACTCTTGTTTTTAGGATGTTGTTTAAGAGTTGGTTGGAAAAGATTAATCAACCAATATTATTAGCAAATAGACTGAGTGAGAATGTACAGATTATTATATTTGGAATTTAGAAAAGAGGTATTTATTGATATATATTGTTTTTTTTTGAGTAGCTTAATTGTTATGCACTATGTTCGCTTAAAATTTTGTACAAAATACAATTTGATGATCATTTTTATGTCAATAATTGATTTAAAAGTTAATAACGAATAAATATATATTTAATTATTAGAAATATAGAATAAGGGCTTTAACTGTTTCTTTAAATAAATTGTCTATAACTGTTTTTTAGTTAAATTACATTTTAATGTATTTATTTATTTTAGTCTTTATATACAATATTTAAAAACATATATATACTTTTGTATTTTGTTAATTTAACTTTTTCTGAGATTTAAGTTTATGACATCGATAAAAGTCCGCTTAAATATGTATCGTGTTACAAAAAACGGTACCTATCCGTTAGTTTTTCAGATTATTCACAAAAGGAAGAAGCGAGTTCTTTATTCTTCCTATCACGTTAACTCAGAGTGTTTTGATGAAAAGAAAAGACGAGTTGTAAGCCGTAAGGGACTTCGTATTCCTCTCGTGGATGAAATTAATAACTATATCACTTCCACAGTTCGTACCCTAGAATCTATTCTTTCATTTTTGGAAGAGTATGAACGGGATTTTTCTGTATCAGACATTGTTGAGTTATATAATTCCAGTAAGGACTATAGTTTTGTGTTTGTGTATATGCGCAAATTGATTGCACGTTTAAAAGAGGAAGGAAAAATTGGGACGGGTAATGCCTATCAAAGTACACTGAACTGTCTAATTCGTTTTCTTGGAGAAGAGAAATATTTTTGTTTTAGCGATATTACAGTTTTGTGGCTGAATGATTTTATCAGTTGGCTATACAAATCGGGTTTAAAGATTAATAGCGTTAATTTTTATTTACGTATTCTACGTGCAGTTTATAACCGTGCATCTAATGAAGGTGTTTTGGGAGTTAGTTGCTGTTCTCCGTTTCGAAAAATAACCCTTGGAAATGTTAAAACTGTGAAGCGTGCTGTTGGCGGCGATTCCATTAATAGGATAGTTGATGCAAAGATTGCTCATGATTGCCGTCTGGAATTATCTCGTGATCTTTTTTTGTTTAGTTTTTACAGTCGTGGTATGTCTTTTGTTGATATGGCATTTCTTAAATATAGCAATATAGCAAATGGAACAATTTACTATTTTCGTAGCAAGACAAAGCAGCCTATTCAAGTGAGAATTGTAGAACCATTACGGAAACTCATTGAAAAATATCGCAATGAAGGTGAGTATGTTCTTCCTATTCTAAGCTCTGAAAGTAAGTCTTTATATAATGAGTATCGGAATGGATTGAAACGTTATAATAGTTATTTAAAAAGTCTTTCTTCGCTATTAGAACTTGAGGTTCCTTTAACATCCTATGTAGCTCGTCATTCATGGGCTACACTTGCAAGAGAATCAGGAGTGCCTGTTTCTGTAATAAGCGAAGGGCTGGGGCATAGTACAGAAAAGATTACCTATACTTATCTGGCAGCTCTTAATCCTTCTGTGATCGATTCGGCCAATGATAAAATTGCAAGTTTGTATAGTCCTAAAGTAGCTTTACGCAAAATTAAACGTAATGATCTAATAGGTTAATCGTGCTTATAGTGGCTCAAAAGGATTATAGCATACCATTTAAGCTGTCATTAGTTTAATAGATTGAACGTGTAATAAAAGTATTACCTATGCTATTAAAGAATGTGGAATGCAAGGTTGTGCAATAGTTATCAATTGTTTGTGAAAATTTCCTGCTTTTATTGATAAACTCAAGCTCTATCTAATATGACAAGGCTAAAATATTCTGGAATTAGAATATAAAATTAAGCTTTTTGAGAAACAATAATCTTTTTGGAAAAAGGTTGAGTGTTTAGACAAGATAGTTGTATCCTTTGATATGATTATAGGTATGGTTCTGGAAAAGTATAAGTTCTCCTATCCGAAAAAACAATTTATCCCAGCAATAGTTGCCTTGTTTGATAAAGAGGAATGATGAAGTTTTACTCGTGAATTCGTCGGGATAAGCAAACAAGCTTACTGTATCAGAGATAGTCTAAATCCAAATGTCAGAATATAGCATTAAGAGGTGACTTATTGATCTCTGTTCGATAATGCATATCTCGTATTGGTATACATAATATATGGGCGAAAGTATATATTTTACCAGATAACTGATTTTCTGAAAGTAAAGTGACGTGTTTAAGCATTATGGATCCAACGATATTTTTCTGTTTTACAGTATTCTTAAGAGTGTTGCCACCCTAAGCAGTGGAAGAAAAATGAGTAGTAGTAGTGATCAAGGCTAGTGAAAATCCTTCTTAATTGATCTGTGATACTATAGCCGTGATATACTATTATTATTTATAGTTTTTGGTACAGAATATAGTTAACATTCGGTATGGACATCCCATACCTTTAGACACTATCAAAATATTCCTATTTATAAGTGTTTTATGCAAAATTAGATGTTCAATATAGTAAAACTATATTGTAATATTTTTTACCGATAAGGTGGAAAATATGGTATTCCAGATGCTGCTAACGCTTACATCTTAAAGATCGAAATGATTTTGTTTAGAAAAAGTAAACTCAATCATATAGCCTGATGCATTGCATATTGAGATATAAAAAGAAGCATTAGCTTGTTTCTCTGACTAGCAAGATGAATAGTCTATCGAAAATGTGGTTGATTTACGAAAAACACTTATACTTTGAGAATTTATTCAAATTGCTCAAGAAAACTTTACCCGCTTGAATACTTTTATGAAATGTCATACGCCGATTTTGTTACAATAAAAATTAATTTTCTTCTAAAAATTATAAAGCAGTAAAAAAGAATGTGTAGCCTTTCCAATCTGTCAATTATAATCAAATAAATATTAATGAGTTCTATTGATTTGTTCTGTTTTTTAGAGTAGTCCGAAAATTTCACAGAAACCTGTAATGACTATTTGAGGCTTGTTAGACGTTAATTTCTCTAAAAATGGCGATAAACTATCTGTTGTATTTGTCCTGTATTTTATTGTTTTTTTAAATCTGCTTTATTTAACTTTGTTCCCATAAACTTAAAAAATATTGATTTGTGAATTTTTGTTTAAAATATCTAATATTTATTTCCAGGGTTATATTCTGATTTAATTTAAAATATTAATTAATTAAATTTTAAATTATGACTTCAATAAAAGTTCGTTTAAACACTTTTCGTGCAACGAAAGACGGAACCTATCCGTTGGTTTTTCAGATTCTTCATAAAAGAAAAAAGAAAGTGATTTATTCTTCCTATCATCTGTATTTAGAATATTTTGATAATAAAATGATGAAAATTGTCAAATATAAAGGACGAAGCGTACCTCATGCTGATGAAATAAATGAATACATTGCTTCGACGGTAAATAGTATTGAGTCAACGCTGTCATTTCTGGAAGAACAGGGACGAGAATTTTCGGTATCAGACATTGTAGAGTTGTATAAATCTAATAAGGACAATAGTTTTATAATTGTATATATGCGTAATTTGATAATGAGCCTTAAAGATGAAGGTAAAACGGGAACAGCTAATGCCTATCAGAGTACATTAAATTGTCTCGTTCGTTACCTTGGGAAAAATAACTATTTTTGTTTCAGTGAAATAACAGTAAAGTGGCTGAATAATTTTATTAGTTGGCTTCATAAAGCAGGTTTGAAAACCAATACCGTAAATTTTTATTTTCGTATTCTTCGTGCTGTTTATAACCGTGCCTCTAATGAAGGTGTGTCAGGCATCAGCCCTTTTTCTCCTTTCCGGAAAATAACCCTTACTAGTGTAAAGACAACGAAACGTGCTATTGACGGCGGTTCAATAAAGCAAATTATTAATGCAACAATTGACTCCGATAGTCGTTTGGTGTTAGCTCGTGATCTTTTTGTGTTTAGTTTTTATAGTCGTGGGATGTCATTTGTAGATATGGCTTTTTTAAAGTATGATAATATTTCAGATGGAGTTATTTATTATATTCGTAGTAAGACAAAACAGCCAATTCGTGTAAAGGTTGTTGAGCCATTGCAAGAAATAATAGAAAAATATAGAAATGAAGGTGAATATGTTTTTCCTATTTTAAGCTCTGGAAGTAAAAAAATGTATAACCAGTATCGCAGTGGTTTAAAGCGTTACAATAATCATCTGAAAAAACTTTCTTTAATGTTAAATCTTGAAAGACCGTTAACTTCGTATGTTGCTCGTCATTCGTGGGCTACTCTAGCCCGAAATTCGGGTGTTCCGGTGTCGGTGATTAGTGAAGGGTTAGGGCATAACAGTGAGAAAATAACATATACCTATCTTGCATCTCTTGATCCTTTAGTATTGGATTCGGCGAATGAAATAATAATAAATTTATATTCTCGAAAAAAATAACACTTTTTATTTGTAAGTAATAAAAATTGGCTTATATTTGCATTATGTAATACTCTCAACTAGTAAGTGAGCCACAACACAATTTCCATTATTGCTTTTTCTACTTTTTGTTGACTTTTTTTTCTTCACATATCCATTCTGCAATTTAAGTTTTCAGATTCTTCCTATTTTATAAAAGCAAAATTTTGATTACTATTCTATTGTTATATTTCTGATTACCAGATCTATTTATTTTTCAAACAATTACCTCAATTTGCATTGTATCCGCTTTTACTTATTTTCTTTTGAATTATACAGTGTACAAAATATTAACAAGCATTTTATAAGAGTATTTTACATCTATAATCATAAATTGTTTCAGCATCATTTTTCCAATACTCAATTGTTAATTTTAACAAAACAGGCCACAAAATAGGCTTATTCATTTGATTACTTATGCATTATCAGATTTCTACAATTAAAATACTTTGCATACATTCTCATATTGAATCAAATAATTATATATAATGTTTCCTCATTTATATTTTTCAAGCACTTAATAATCAATATGTTATCTTAAAAAATAAAATAGTAAGACGGAAAATA
>CAYMGW010000106.1:6546-7693 GCA_964390085.1 uncultured Tissierella sp. | reverse complement strand
TTTAAGCAAGGTAGATGGAAAAATTACAACTACAAGATTTAAAGAGGCTTAGAAGACTTCGTTTATAATATTGATAAAACAAGGTAAATGATGAAATAAGGAAATAACTTAGCTGTAATTGAAAGAATAATGACAGCTGAATTATTTCCAAAGATTTAGTGATTAGCAGAATTTTTACTTTTATATTGATTTGGAGATAGCCCCATATAATTTTTAAAGGCTCTACTAAAATAGTGTTGACTACTATAACCCACCATATTTGCAATATCATTTATGGTATAGTCCTTATATTTATCTAATAGAAGTTTTATTGCCATATTAATTCTTAGTTTATTAAGATAATCAGTGAAATTAACTCCTGTCTTTTGTTTAATTATTCTAGTAAGATATGATTGGCTTATATGCAGTTGTTCAGCTATAAGGTTTAAAGTCAAATCATTTTGAGTAAAGTTTTCTTTTATATAGTTAATTGTCTGAGTTCCAATACATTTGTGATTTATATTATCAGTATCAATTTCCTTCAATTTATTTATTTCCCACATTCTCTCGCAATAGGAGTCCATAGCTTTAATAATTATATTTTTAAAATCTCTATACTGTATGGGTTTAAGCAAATAACTGAATACTCCAAGCTCCAATGCCTTTTGTGCATATTTAAATTGATCATATCCAGATATAATAATTATTTTAGCATTAGGGTCAATTTCTTTGGTTTTTTCTATTACTTCTAGACCATTCATAAAAGGCATATTAATATCCATTAATATAATTTCAGGTTGATACATATGGATTAACTGCAGAGCTTCCTCACCATCCTGTGCTGTTCCAACAACAGATAAATCTAAATCATAGGATTCTATAAGGTTTTTCAAACCGTTGCGTATTATTTCTTCATCATCTGCTATGACTATTCTGAACATTGAAATCCCTCACTTATTTTTGGTAATTTTAATGATACTTTAGTTCCTTTTTCAAATTCACTATCAATATGAATACTATATTTGTCTCTAAAGGTAAGCTTTAAACGTTCGTTGATATTATATAAGCCGTAGTGCTCGGACTCAATAGAATGATATAGATTGTTTCTAGTTGTAGCAAGCTTTTCATAATCCATACTTAGCTTGATGATACAGGCAATTGGCGAAGT
>CAYMGW010000106.1:0-6536 GCA_964390085.1 uncultured Tissierella sp. | reverse complement strand
CCATACCTAATCCATTATCTATAACTTCAATAATTATATAATCGCCTTTAGATAAGATATTTATATTAATAATACCTTTCTGTTTTTTTAATTTTAGCCCATGATAGATAGAGTTTTCTACCAAAGGTTGTATAATCATCTTAGGCACCAGATTTTGTGAAATTAGTTCATCTAAGTCAATTCTATAGCTAATTTTGTCTTTGTAGCGTGTTTCCTGGATTTGCAAATAATTACGTACATGCTCGATTTCATCAGATATTGTAATAAATTCTTTTCCATCACTTAATGATATTCTAAAGAATACAGACAAGGAATTAATCATATCAGCAACGTCAAAGGCATTATGTTCTAGGGCTTTCCATTGAATTGTATCTAGGGTGTTATATAAAAAATGAGGATTTATTTGTGATTGCAATACTCTTAATTCAGCATTCCTTTTTTGAGTTTGCACTTGATATACCTCATTTATTAATTTTTTAATGTCCATAAGCATTTGATTAAAAACTTTGCCTAAAATAGATATTTCATCATTGCTTTTAGTTTCATAATAGGAATCTAGGTTCCCGTTAGACACCTCTACCATATGATTTTTTAATTTATGTATTGGTTTTACAAGAGCACCAGAAATAATAATTGCAAGTAAAATAGCAAATAAAAGTAAAACTACTCCTAGAATAACGACTAAGTTAATTATACTATTGGTTTGGGCATGAATATAACTATTTTCTATCATAGTACATAATAACCAGTCTTCTGTATATGGAATAGATGAGAAAAATAATGTAGCATCCTTATTAGAGATGTTTTTTAAGTTAATTGTTCCTGAATTTAACTTCTTAGATTTCTCAATTATTTTATTTAGTCCATCTATAGAAATATATTTATTTGTTAACTCATCTTTTGAAATAGAGTATATATCCATATCCTTATTCATAATCCAAGAGAATCCATTATAAACATCAATGCCACTGGCTATTTCGGAAATCTTCTCTAAATTAACAGCACCATTGATAAACCCTATTTTTTTATTTTCATTATTTATAATAGGAGAGCAAATAATAAAAATAGGTTTATTGTCAGATTTAGAAACTAGTGGTTCGGAGATAACATATTCAACATCTGATGATATTACTTTATTGAAATAATCTCTATTAGATACATGAATAGTGATATCATCATTTATCCATCCATACCCATCTAGGCCTCCTATTGCAAATGTTTCATTCAAATTTCCATATTGCTTACTTAAAACTTTGTTTAAGCGAGTTAAATAAAGTCTTGAATTCGTTAAATTAAATTCCTTAGTTGAAACATATTCATGTATAATTCTTATTTCACTTATTCGTTGATTTAGCCAAGAACCAATTTCAGTTGATTTTGAATCGATTAATTGTAAGGTTTGGTGTTCAAGCTGCTCCATATTTAAGGCCTTAACCTTTGTTTCTAATATAAATAATAGAGGAGAAAAAGTAAGTATTAAACATAAAACAAAAACTATGACAATTTTTAGACGTAAAGACATAATTTTCACCCTTAAATTTGACTTTTAAATCTAATAATCATTATATAGGATTTTTTAATATTTTTAAATACTAGATTTTAAAGTGCAAAAATAGACATATCAGTGTAAATACTAAACGAAGAATTTATGTTAAACTAATAACAATATAAGCAATTAATTAACAAAAATAGGGGGTACGAAAGGTGAAAAAGTTTTTAGCATTTTTACTAGTAGTGACTATGGTAGTAGGTTTAGTAGGTTGTAATAAAACTGAAAAACCAAGTAGTAGTGAAACTACAACAGCTATAAAAGATGGTGTATATGAAGGTATTGGTAATGGTAAAGGTGGAGAAATAAAAGTTGAAGTAACAATTGCAGATGATACTATTACTGCTATAAAGGTGTTAGAGCATAAAGAAACACCAGGATTCGATACTGCTATGGAAACTTTAACAGAAAGTATAATATCCAAAAATAGCCTTGAAGTAGATGGAGTTTCAGGATGTACTTTTACTTCTAATGGGTTCATAGAAGCAGTAAAAGCAGCATTAACTGCAGCTGGAGCAACTCCAGATATGTTGAAAAAAATTGACGCTGCATCTTCTGAGAAAACAAAGGAAGATGTTACAGAAAATCATGATGTTGTAGTAATTGGAGCAGGTGGCGCAGGTCTTACTGCAGCTATAGAGGCTAAAGCAGCTGGAGCAGATGTAATAGTTCTAGAAAAAATGCCTATGGCTGGTGGAAACACACTAATATCAGGTGCTGAATTTGCTTGCTCAAACAACTGGTTACAGAAAAAAGAAGGAATTGAAGACAGTGTAGAGCTTCATATGGAAGATACTTTAAAAGGTGGAGACTATAAAGCAGATAAAGAGCTAGTTAGGGTTTTAGCAGAAAATGCCCTTGCAGGTGCTGAGTGGTTGAGAGATGAAGTTGGAGTAGTTTGGGAAGATGAATTAATGTTCTTTGGCGGACATTCAGTTAAGAGAAGTTTAGTACCAGCAGGTGCTAGTGGTAAAGAAATCATAACTAAACTACTTGCAAAGGCTGAAGAAATGAATATTCCTATTCTTTTAAATACTAAAGCAACTGCTTTAATTACAGATGAAAATGGTAAAGTAATTGGTGTAGAAGCAGAAGGAAAAGATGCAAATTATACTTTTAATACTAATAAATCAGTAGTTATAGCATCAGGAGGATTTGGCTCCAATGTTGAGATGAGAGTGAAGTATAATCCTGATATAGATGAGACAATTTTATCTACAAACTCTGTAGGTAGTACTGGTGATGGTATTACAATGGCAGAAAAAGTAGGAGCAGCTTTAGTAGGGATGGAATATATTCAAACATATCCAATATGTGATCCATTAACAGGTACATTACTTTACTATGACGATGCAAGATTATATGGTCATACTATTATAGTAAATAAAGAAGGTAAGCGTTTTGTAGAAGAATTAGGTAGACGTGATGTAATGTCTATGGCTATTAAAGCTCAAACAGGTCACGTATGCTATGAATTACTTGATCAAAAGGGATTTGAAGCAAGTAAATTACAAGAGAATCATGGACCAGAACTTGATTACTTATATAAGAATGATTTATTAGTAAAAGCTGATACTATAAAAGAAGTTGCTGATTTCTTTGAAGTTGATGCAGTAGAATTACAAAAAACTGTTGATAAATATAATAGCTATGTTGCAGATGGAAAAGACCCAGAATTCAATAAAAGAAGTTTACCATCAACAATTGAAGTTGGGCCATTCTATTTGCTAAAGGCAACTCCAGCTGTTCACCATACAATGGGTGGTATAAAGATTAATACAAATGCTCAAGTATTAGATACAGAAGGAAATGCAATAGAAGGATTATTTGCAGCAGGTGAAGTAACAGGAGGAATCCAAGGTGCAAATAGATTAGGTAGTAATGCAATTGCTGATATTACAGTATTCGGTAGAATTGCTGGACAAAACGCAGCTAAATAACTTAAGAATATAAAATGATAGAGACTCTTTCATAATTTTGGAAGAGCCTTTTCGTTTTAAAGAAGGAACTTTGATAAATATGTAGAATAATAAAGCAATGGGGTGATTACTTAATATAAGTTTGACAATGAATCTAATTAATTAATAAAATGATTCACCTTAGTAGGCACATATAAAGTGTTAAAATGTCAATTTTGCAAATATAATTGCAATGCTAAATAAGGAAATTTACTGAAGTGTTTAATAATGCTTTAATAAATTGATATAAAGATATTAATTATAGAGAAGACAATTCAATTTAGCCAAGATAAGTTAAGTGAAATTCATAAGGTAATAGAATTTAATTAAGTTTTGGACCATAGTAATTTTATTATTACTATGGCCTCAATAATTTTCTAAAAAATATCTAAAGTAGCTTTTCTTCTAGCTAATTTTTCCATTAATTTTAAGAAAAAATAGCTTAAAATAGAATAGCTTAGTCCTACGATTAATTCTTTTGATAATAAACTATATATTTGAGATATATCATTATTTATTAGTATTCTAGCACCTTTTAATGCATGAGTAAGGGGCATAATATTACTAATTTTTTGTAATATTATTGGAAGCTTATCAATAGGATAATTTACTCCACTTAAGGCCATTAGCATCATGGATGATATGTTTAACAATAGATTAATGTCTCTAGTGATGAGGCCAATGCTCCCTATAAAAAGTCCCATATTACAGGCGGAAAACATAGCTGATAGAAGAAGTAGAAAGAATAATGGTAAGGTATTTACAGGAATTTTGGCATTAAACAAGATATATCCTGTAATAAGGCCTATTAAAACTGTAATTAAACTATCTACAATATGAAATGTTGTCTTGCTCAACAATACTGTAAATTTATTGGCTGGCGATGCGATTAATATTTTCAAAGTTCCATAACTTCTTTCCGATATCAACTCTGCTCCTACACCAAAAAAAGCATTATACATACATAATACAAAGGCATTACCTATGACCCATGGAGTTATATCTTTAGTATTATAAGCATGAGAAGCAATCAATGAAAAAAATATTACCATAAAAATTGGATTTATTACTTTAACTAATATATAGATCTTTGGTTGTAGAAAACCAAATAAACCTTTAAAAGAAAATAATCCACTTCTAAAAAATCTTTTTATATTTTCCATATTAATTAACCCCCAATGTGGCTTTTATTCTAGTTAATCTATCTATTTTAGCAAACAATTTCATACTAATTAAAAGATATACTAAACATAAGATAAGTAATATAAGTATTTTTTTATAGAATAAAGAAAAGTCTGTTACTCCTAATGAAGATTGTCGTAGCAAATCTGTTGCCCAAGTAGGGGACAAAATATAGCTTATAGGTCTTACCCATTTAGGTAACATCTTAATTGGAAAAACTATTCCACTAAGTATAAATATTGGATACTCCATACAATTCATAAGAGCTCGGGCATTTCTAGATAAAGTAAATATTGGTGCAATTACCATGGCTATGCATATAAAAGAAAATATCATAAGGATAAAACTTAATAGAAATAAATTTAAATGTGCTATATAGAAATTACCGTTAAATGCAATTTTTATAAAAACTATGCTTATAAATAGACTGCTTAAGCCCAATATAGTATTTGCTAGAATTTTTCCTAGAATTATAGTAGTAAACCTTGTAGGAGCACAGAATATGTTTTCTAAGGTTCCCATATATCTTTCTCTTTCAATATCTCCCGCTGATGAAAAGCATAAAGCACTCCAAAGACTAGTGATACCACTGCCTAAAACAACATAATTTACATAATTTATATGGGTAGAATCTTTATACATAATATAGAGTATAAAAGAATATAAAATAGGTTGAAATAATATACAAAACCTAAATGTAGCTCTACTAAAAGATTGACCTAGATGAATTTTAAAGGTAGAAAATAAAGCTTTAATATTAAGCATTTTTAACACCACCAATTAATTTAAGATACACATCTTCCAGGGAAGCATTATCATTATTTAGATATTTTCTTTTTAATTCTAAGGAAGTGTCTAAATCTAATAATTCTCCATGATCAATAATTGCAATTCTATCGCAAAGTTCATCTGCTTCATACATATAGTGAGTGGTAAGTAAAATTGTTTTGTTTTGGTTTTTTAATGAAAAGATAATATTTCTTAGATCTTTCGCTCCAACAGGATCTAATCCAATAGTAGGTTCATCTAAAAAAAGGATTTCAGGATCATTTATAAGACCGCGAGCTATTTGTAGTCGTTGCTTCATCCCTTTTGAATAAGACTCTACTCTTTCATGTTCACGACCTTCAAGGCCTACTAACTTTATGAGAAGTGGTATCCTTTTCTTTAATATTTTTGAGGGAATTTTATAAAGGTCCCCAAAATACTGAAGGTTATCATAGGCTGAAAGCCTCCAATATAAACTTCTTTCTCCACCAAAAATAAAATTTATTTTTGGTCTTATTTTACTTTCATCTCCAAAACAATTATAGCCTAAAACCCTTGCTTCACCATAACTAGGGGCCAAAAGAGTAGTTAGAATCTTTATAGTGGTGGTTTTACCTGCGCCGTTTGGACCTAAAAGGCCAAAGATTTCTCCTTTTTTTATGGTAAAAGAAATTGATTTTAATGCATCTATTGTTTTGTTTTTAGATATTCCAGCTGTACTATGATAAGTCCTGCTTAAATTTTTTACCTCAACAATGGTTGTCATAAATACTCCCCCTTAACAATTAGATTGGTATATAATTAGATGCATATCTAATTATATACCAACATTATATAAGTAGTAATAATTTATGTCAATAAGCAATAGAGAAATAAAAAGAATTTGCATTAGAGCAAATTCTATCAATCTTTATTTAATGTTTTAGTTAGAATATTTATAAATCGGTTTATGTTATTTTTATTGGTGCTAAAGTATTTTAAGTTTTTATCACGCTCTTCATTAATAAAACCTATTTCTTTAAGTTGATCTAGGTGGTGAGATATTGTAGGTGTGGAAAGGTTCAGGAATTCTGCAATTT
>CAYMGW010000105.1:5163-7699 GCA_964390085.1 uncultured Tissierella sp. | reverse complement strand
GAAGAAGAAGTAAGAGATGAAGTAAAAGGAACATTTCTTGAAAATAGTCCAATAATAAGAGCTTCTTCTACTACTAAGATGGGTATTGAAGAGATAATACACCTTATTGATGAAAAAGCAGGGGAATTGGAAGAAAGAGATGTAGATGACATGCCGAGACTCCCTGTAGATAGAGTTTTTTCAATATCTGGTTTTGGAACCGTAGTAACGGGTACATTATTATCTGGACAATTAAAAGTAGGAGATGAGGTTGAGGTATTTCCTAACAACAAGAAAGCTAGAATAAGGACATTGCAGGTTCATGATCAAGATGCTACAGTTGCATATGGGGGACAGAGAGTTGCTATCAATTTAGCAGGATTGAAAAAGGAAGATGTTGAAAGAGGAGATACTATAGCTCCAGTAAACTCCATGACTGATAGTATGATGCTTGATGTGAAGATTAAGCTTCTTAAAAATATAGATAGATATATTGACAATAGAACTAGACTAAGATTATATATAGGGACAAAAGAAGTCCTATGTCGTATTGTTTTACTTGATAGAGAAGAAATAGGACCTGGAGAAGAGGCATATGCACAGCTTAGATTAGAAGAAGAGATAGTAGCAAAAAGAGGAGATAAATTTATAATTAGATTTTATTCTCCTATGTTTACAATAGGTGGCGGAGAAATCCTAGAACCAAATCCAAATAAGAAGAAAAGATTTGATGAAAAAGCCATAAGAGAATTGGAAATTAAAGAAATGGGTTCGTCAACAGATATTATTGAGAATATCATTGAAGAGAAATCAAAAGAATTTCCAACAACTAAGGAAATTGCAATTTCCACTGCAATGTTAGAAGAAAATCTGAAGGCTGAAGTAAATAATCTAATAGAAGACAAGAAAGTTATATTGTTTCCACTTACTAAGGAACTCCATGTAATTCATATAAATTATTTTAATAATATTAAAGATAAAATCTTAGAAGAACTTAATAAATTTCATCTTAAATATCCTTTGAGAGCAGGTATGCCAAAGGAGGAAATTCGTAGTAGATTTTTAAATAAGGCAAAGCCAAAAGTAGCTGAAGCATTTATAGATTTATTGATAGAAAATGGATATTTAGAACAAAAACTTGAAAATATTTTAATAAATGGATTTGAAATAAAGTTTAATGATCATCAATTAAAAATCCGTGATAATATCATAAAGAGTTTCAAAGAAGCTCCATATCAACCACCTAGAAGAGAAGACTTAGAATCTGTAATTAATGAAAAGAAAGATGAAGTAGAGGAAGTATTTATTTCACTAATGAATAATGGTGATATAATAAAATTAAGCGAAGAGATATATCTCTTAAAAGAAGCTTATGATTTAGGTTTAGATAAACTAAAAGAGCATTTTAAAGACCATGATTCAATATCCATAGGCGAATATAGAGATTTATTAAATACAAATAGAAAGGTAGCTCTTGCCCTTCTTGAATATTTTGATCAGATGAAAATAACAAAGAGAGATAAGGATACTAGAACTTTAAACAAATGATAAACGCATAAGTACAGGGGTGAGAAGATGGAGAGAAAGGTACTAATATTAGACAGTGATAAGTCTTTTGTAAAAGGTCTGAAATATAGTCTTGAACAAGATGGATATAGTATAGATATAATATATCATGGTAAGGATATTGTAGAAAAGGTAAATATGAATGACTATAATCTGGTATTACTTGATTTAGTATTACCAGATTGTAGTGGCTTGAATATCTGTCAAGATATTAGAAAAGCTTCTGAAGTGCCAATTATAGTGATAACTGAAAAAAATGAGGACATTAGTAAGATTTTAGCTCTTGAATATGGAGCAGATGACTATGTTGTAAAACCTTTTAATATTCTTGAGTTAAAGGCAAGAATTAAGGCTATATTAAGAAGAGTAAATTATAAGTCACTGGAATTTAACAATCAGGTTGTGAAAATTAATGATTTCACAATCAATACTGTAGGTAGAAAAGTAACTATAAAAGATAGAAATATAAATTTAACTGGGAAAGAGTTCGACTTATTTTTTGTTTTGATTTCAAACCCAGGCAAGGTTTTTAAAAGAGAAGAATTATTGGAATTAGTATGGGGCTATGCTTATTATGGAGACTTAAGGACAGTAGACGTTCATATAAGACGAATTAGAGAAAAAATTGAAAAGGATTCATCAGATGCTCAGTATATTATGACTAAATGGGGAGTAGGTTATTATTTTAATAATTCTAAATTATAAATTGCAATAAATACTTGAAAAATGTCAGAATATGTTGTATAATGAATCTTGTTCTCAATTTGGGGGTAGATGAGTCCTGGTGGGCTCTCTGGTCTTCAAAACCAGCGCGAGGGGTTAGGAGCTTCTTGGGTGGGTTCGATTCCCACATACTCCCGCCATAGTAAATTAGCGACTTTAGAGTCGCTTTTTTTGTGTTAAAAAATAAAATCGGGGACAAGCCCCGATTATTTTTAATATTTATCATCTTCTATCGAACATATCGCAGTTGCAGAAAATGATTACCAAT
>CAYMGW010000105.1:919-5153 GCA_964390085.1 uncultured Tissierella sp. | reverse complement strand
AATACGGGAAACGGGAAAAAACAAGACCTATTATTTCAGCAGAAGATTTAGAAATAATAGGTCAACTCTTTTTTAAAATCCTAAATTATAGTAAAATGCAATATATAAGGGTAATTACAAAAGTATAATTTAATTAATAAAAGTTAGATATTTAAATATTTTCAATGGCATAAATCTTGCTTGTATAATTAAAAGAAGAGTTTCTATTTTAAAAGTGGAGGGGAAAACATTGAAACCAGTTATAGGAATAACAACATTTGAATCAGAAACAAAAGGTTATCATACCGTTAATAGCTATTATATTAATTCTGTATTTGATGCAGGAGGAATACCAGTAAACATACCGATTATTCATGACGAAGAAGATTACGATGCTTATTTAAATATAATAGATGGTATTATTTTTACAGGGGGTTTAGATATTTCACCTTTAACTTATGATGAAAATCCATTAAAAGAAATAAATACTATATCATCAATAAGAGATAAATATGAGTTCGGATTATTTAGAAAAGCATATGAAAGAAAGTTACCTATATTAGGAATATGTAGAGGACATCAATTAGCAAATATTGCTTTAGGTGGTAATCTATATCAAGACATATATACACAGGTGCCAGATACTTTAGGTCATAGGCCTGTTGGGATATCAAAAGATGAACTATATCATTCAATTAATATAAAAAAAGACAGTAGGTTATATACCATATTCCAATCAGCAAAAATATTTGTAAATTCCAATCATCATCAATCCATAAAAAAACTAGGAAATAATTTGGCTATTTCAGCAGTTTCAGAAGATGGAATAATAGAGGCTATAGAAGCTACGGATCAGCGTTTTTTCATAGGAGTACAATTTCATCCTGAGTGCTTATCAAAAAAACATCCTGAATTTTTAAATCTATTTAAGGCCTTAATATTAGCGGCAAAAGAAGAATAAAAAAACCATTAGATTAGGAGGGGTATTTTGGTCACTATTGAGGGTAGAGATTTATTAATGAGGAATACTTGGGTAGAAATAGACCTTTCAAATTTGGCATATAATTTAAATCAAGCAAAAAAATTGCTCAGTCCAGGAACAAAAATAGCTGGAGTTATAAAAGCCAATGCCTATGGACACGGGGGTATACATGTAGCAAAAACACTTATTGAAAATAATATAGATATGCTAGCAGTAGCATGTCTTACAGAGGCAATAGAACTTAGAAGGCATTTCCCAGAGATACCAATATTAATAATGGGATATACACCTGATGACACGCTGAAATTTGCTGTTGAAAACAATATAACTACTACAATAATTAATTTAGAACAAGCTATAAAGCTATCGGAAATTGCAGAATCATTAAATAAAGAAGCCACAGTCCATATAAAGCTTGAAACTGGATTTAATAGACTTGGATTAAAAATTGACTCCAATACAATAGATATAATAGAGGAGATATACAATTTAAACAATATAAAATTAGAAGGCATATTTACACATTTTGCACTGAAATCATCAGAAACTGATAAACAACAATATGATTCATTAATGAATATTATTCAAAAGCTTGAAGTTGAAGGAATTCATATACCTATTAAACATATCTGTGATAGTATAGGTATGGTAAGTTATCCTGACTATCATCTTGATATGATAAGATTAGGCTCTCTTATGTTTGGGGTACAAACATCATCTATGAAAGAAGGAGTTTTAAAACCAGTCATGACCTTTAAAGCTAAGATATCTCAGATTAAGGAAATTCAAGGAGGAGAAGGAGTAGGGTATGATTACTCCTTTGTAGCAAAGGAAAAAACTATAGTTGGAACTTTACCAGTAGGATATTCAGATGGGTATATGAGATGTCTTACAGGTAAAGGAGAAGTAAGCATAAAGGGTAAAAGAGCTCCTATAATTGGTAAGATATGTATGGACCAGTGTATGATAGACTTAACAAATATACCTGATGTCAAAGCTGGAGATGAAGTTATTCTACTAGGAGGAAGCTCCCAAGATGGAGTATCCGTAGATGAAGTTGCTGCAAAAATAGATACCAATAGGAATGAAGTACTTAGTGTAATTAGTAGAAGAGTACCAAGATTATATATAGAAAGTGGCAATATTATAGATATTGTAGACTATTTATTAAATTAACCGTAATGTGTCATTCTGAGCACAGCGAAGAATCCTGTATTTTCAATATTATCAAGATCCTTCGCTAAAGCTCAGGATGACAAATAAGGACTTTTTCAGTGGTCTCAAAAACAAGGAGGACTTTATGGACAAATTATCATTAGAATCAAGAATCAATGCTGAGGTTTATAATTTTAGTGGAAGAATAGGATTATATGCCAATGATTTTAAAGGCAATATAATAGAGATTAACTCAGATGACAAATTTGAAACAGCCAGTACTATTAAAGTTTTTGTCTTAGCAGAATTATATAAACAAATATATGAAAAGAAAATTGAGCCTAATAAAATTTTAAAATATGAAAAAGAAAACTTTGTTGTAGGAAGTGGTATATTAAGGGATTTAGATTATGGAATAGAAATGACAGCTAAAAGTATTGCAACCCTTATGATTATAATTAGCGACAATATTGCAACTAATATTTTAATAGATTTACTTGGAATAGATAATATAAATAACACTTGTATGGATTTAGGTCTTAAGGATACAGTACTTCACAATAAAATAGACTTTGAAAAATATAGTAAATTAGGAACCACTACCCCAAGGGATTATGGGAAATTCTTTGAGTTACTATATAAGAAAGAGCTATGGAGTAAAGACATTTCCGAGGAAATGATAGAGATATTTAAAAAACAACATTATAACACAATATTAACAAGGGATCTCCCTCAGTACTTCTTAGATTCAGAAAATACTGGTGATGAAGAGTTGTTTTCTATTGCTTCAAAAAGTGGCAGCATGAATGCATGTAGAAATGATGGTGGAATTGTATATACACCTTATGGTGGTTATGTTATATCTTTCTTTACTAAAGACTTTGTTGATAATCTATATTATAATGATCATGAGTCCTATAGATTTGGCGGAAAAGTAAGTAGATTAATGTTTGATCAATACCTAGCATTAGAAGGACGCTTTAGATAAAATTATGCATTAGATGAATAAGGACTATAAGCTAAATTAAGGGGGAAGAATCTATGAAGGTATTTATAAGCGTTGACATGGAAGGAATTACTTCTACTACAAAATGGGATGAGTGTAATCCAGCTCAAAAGGATTATGCTTATCATGCGGAGCAAATGACGAAGGAAGTTGTAGCTGCCTGTGAAGGAGCTATTGCTGCAGGTGCTGATGAAATTGTAATTAGAGATGCACATGGTCCAGCTACAAATATTGATATAACCAAATTACCAGAATGTGCAAAATTAATAAGAGGTTGGTCTGGACACCCCTATAGTATGGTTGAGGGCATAGATAATACCTTTGATGCAGCTATGTTTATAGGATATCATTCAGCTGCAGGAAGAACAGGAAATCCTATGTCTCATACATTCACATCAAGGTCATTAAATATAAAAATCAATGAAGAATATGGAAGTGAATTTTTATTATTTAGTTATGCTGCAGCTTATGAGGGAGTACCAACAGTACTGTTAACTGGAGATAAGATGATATGCGAAGACAGTAAAAAACTTCATCCAGGCTTACATACTGTAGCAGTAAAGGACGGAATCGGCTCATCTACAGTAAATTTATCTACTAAAAAATCCTTAAAGCTTATAAGAGAAAATGCAGAAAGCTCATTAAAGCAAGATTTAAACAAGGCTAAAATAGAGTTGCCAAAAAGCTTTAGAGTAGAGATTCGTTTTAAAGAACATACTTATGCACATAAGATGTTCTATTATCCAGGAATGGAAAAAATAGACAGCAATACTCTACTATTTAATACAGATGACTATTTTGAAGTATTAAGGATGGCATATTTTTTATTATAATCTATAATTTAAAGAGCTCTTCCAAGAGTTCTTTTTTTCTTGATATAATATGCTTAAGGAGAGTGATTAAGTTGGATTTAATGTTTATTAATGGGAAAGTATATACTATGGACAAGGATAACACTGTATCAGAAGCAGTAGCTGTGAAGGATAATAAAATAATTAAAGTTGGCACAACTGAAGAGATTTTAGCCTTAAAAGGCGATAATTCTCAGATTATTGACCTAGAAGGAAAGACTTTAGTTCCAGGATTCAATGATAGTCATATGCATCTAGTAA
>CAYMGW010000105.1:0-909 GCA_964390085.1 uncultured Tissierella sp. | reverse complement strand
AAGCTATGAAACTCAAGCTGACTTAATAGGGGTAGAGTCTATTGAAGAAATTAATAGAAGGGTTAGCCAATATATTAAAGATAAAAAGATTGAGGAAGGTACTTGGGTTAGAGGGGCAGGATGGAATCAAGATTATTTTTTAGGGGATAAAGTTTTTCCAACAAAATATGATTTAGATAAAATATCTTTAGACCATCCAATAGTTGTTACTAGAACCTGTGGTCATGTGGCAGTTGTCAACTCTAAAGCTTTAGAAGTATTAGGAATAAAAAAAGGAATAGCACAAGTAGAAGGAGGACATTTTGATTTAGATGAAAATGGTGAGCCTATAGGAATTTTCAGGGAAAATGCCTTAGCTATAGTCTATAATGCAATCCCTAATCCTGGAATAAATGAAATAAAAGAAATGATTACTACTGCAATTGAACGTATTAATAAATGTGGAATCACATCGGTAGGTACTGATGATTTTGGAGCTTTGCCAGGTAAGGACTATAACAAAATCATAGAAGCTTATTTAGAACTAAAAAATGAAGGATTGCTTAATATTAGAGTATATCAGCAATACTTGATTCCAGAAATAGATAATTTAAAGGGCTTTTTAAGCAAGGGATATAAAACAGGATGGGGCGATGAAAACTTTAAAATTGGGCCTTTAAAATTATTATTAGATGGCTCATTAGGAGCAAGGACTGCAGCATTAAATGAACCTTATACAGATAACCCATCTACATCAGGCATACTTACAGCAACTCAAGAAGAATTAGATGAAATTGTGGATTTTGCCCATAATAATGGAAACCAAATTGCAATCCATGGAATAGGCGACAAAGCTATGTATATAGCCTTAGAATCAATAGAAAAAACATTAAATAAAAATCCTAAGAAAGACCATCGCCATGGTATAGT
>CAYMGW010000104.1:0-7721 GCA_964390085.1 uncultured Tissierella sp. | reverse complement strand
GATTAAAACCAGAAGTATTAGGGGAAATGACTATGAATATTGAAGTAGTCAAAGGTGCAGTTACAGCTAAGATTATGGTTGACAATCAGAGGACTAAGGAAATTATTGAAGGAAACTTAATTCAGCTTAAGGAAGGTATTAAAGATACAGGACTTGAAATTAAGACAGTAGAAGTTTTTGTAGGAAGCAATAGTGACTTTGATAAACATAGTTCTGGCCAATTTAACTTAAAACAAAATAACAAAAGAGTAAAGCTTAAACCTCAAGATAATAAGGCAGTAATGGGATATGAGGAACAACCTATACAAGGTGAAGCTAACAATAACGAAGCATATCTAGTAGCAAATAGCTTAAATCTATTTGCTTAGAGAGGAGGGACATAATGGAAGTAAATAATGATTATCAAGAATATATTTATAAGTTTGAAGACCAAAAAAATAAAAAAACAGAGGATAAACGAAAAAACGATTTAGATAAAGATGCTTTTTTAAGATTATTGACTACACAGTTAGCTAATCAAGATCCTCTTAATCC
This sequence comes from uncultured Tissierella sp., assembly GCA_964390085.1. Lineage (GTDB taxonomy): Bacteria > Bacillota > Clostridia > Tissierellales > Tissierellaceae > Tissierella. The sequence goes on along the minus strand of CAYMGW010000104.1, from coordinate 7,187 downwards.
AATGGAAGACAGAGAATTCATTGCACAATTGGCACAATTTAGTTCGTTAGAACAGATGCAGAATTTAAATAAAGCCTTTGTTGATAAATCTAAAGAAACGAATGAAATGTTAAAAGTAATGAATAAAAACCAAATAGAAGCAAATGTAGAGATATTAAAGGGAATAATTGACATAAGAAAAGCAATGGAAGCTTATATTGGTAAAGAACCAGAAATAAAAGATCCAGTGGATGTGGCAGGAGAAGATAAACCTCAAGAAGATAAAACAATATAAGATTAATATGGAGTTGTTTTTATGAATAAAATAGACATTAGGCAACTTGAGAACCGACTAATTAATTCATCTAAGCTCACTGAAAGGAAGCAAATTAATTCAAATAAAGATTTTGGGCAAATATTTGAAAAAATACAAAATAAGGATGAAGAAATTAAGTTTTCAAAGCATGCTACTGAAAGATTAAATAGCAGAGATATGAACTTAAGTTTAGATGATATGAATAGATTAAAATCAGCATTTCATAAGGCTGAAAGCAAAGGAGTAAAAGATGCTTTAATTTTAATGGATGATAAGGCTTTTATAGCTAATATCAACAATAAAATAATAATTACAACAGTTAATAAAGAGCAACTAAAAGATAATATATTTACTAATATTGACGGAGCAGTAATAATATAACTGGACCTTAAAGGAAGTTATATAGACCGGACTGATAGATGGTCTATGACTGCTCATTAAAATGGAGGAATGAAATATGATGAGGTCAATGTACTCAGCCGTATCAGGACTGAGAATACACCAAGGAAAGATGGACACAATTGGTAACAATATAGCCAATGTTAATACTGTAGGCTTTAAAAAAGGACAAGTTACATTTCAAGAAGTATTTAGTCAAGTTGTAAGAGGAGCTAGTGCTCCAACAGGAGGCAAAGGTGGTACAAACCCTCAACAAATAGGTATGGGTGCAGCAGTAGGTTCAATCAATACTATTCATACAAAAGGGCCTGGACAAAGAACAGACAACCCTACAGATTTAATGATAGATGGTGAAGGTTTCTTTGTAGTATCTGATGATGTGAATTTTAATAATAGATACTATACGAGGGCTGGAAACTTCTCTTTAGATAGAGATGGGAATTTAGTCACTGCTGATGGATTTAAGGTGTTGGGTTATGCGGCGGATGGAGATGGAAATATAATGTCAGATGTAACTAATATAAAGATTAATAAATCAGAAACCAAGGCACCTGACCCCACTAAATTAATATATTTTAAGGGTAATTTGAATTCCAATACTGAAGTAATAGATGATCCAACTGACTCAGGTAAAAAAGGGCACCTTATAGATACAGTGGTAATAGATTCACTTGGTAATTCATATAAATTAACATTTGAAATGAAAAAGACGGAAGTAACTACTGATACTCCTCCTATTCATAAATGGCAAATGAATTTAAAAAGAGTAACAGATCAAGCAACAGGAAATTATACTGAAAACTTAGGTACTCCAATAAATGCTGCTAGTGTATTAAATTTAGAGTTTAATAATAAAGGCGAGTTGCTTACAATTGGTGATACTAGCGGAACTATTGATGGGGCAGAATTGGATTTAAGTAAGATAGCATTTGATTTAAATAAAGATGGGGAAACTATAACAGCTATTCCACCATCAGGTACTTTTAATAACATAACCTTATTTGATAAAGAAAATCCAGATTCCTTCAAAGACTTATTTCAATATGCCAATGAAACTACTATCAAACCATATGCACAAGATGGCAATACCTCTGGTACCTTAGAAGGATTCTCCATAGATGCTACAGGAACAGTAGTAGGAGTATTTACCAATGGAGAGAGAAAGAACTTGGGACAAATTATGCTTGCTAAGTTCGATAACTCAATGGGCCTTCAAAAACTAGGAAGTAACTTCTTTGTAGATACAAGAAACTCTGGGGAACCTCAACTTGGTAAGGCAAGTACTAGTGGTTTTGGAGCAATAAGCCCGGGAAATCTTGAGATGTCAAATGTAGATATATCACTTGAATTCACTGAGATGATAACTACACAGAGAGGATTCCAAGCAAATTCACGAATTATTACAACTTCAGATGAGATGTTACAAGAATTGGTTAATATGAAGAGATAATCTAATAGAATAGGGTAGATATTTCTACATTTCTACCCTATTCAAAAAAAGGGTGGGATAATTATGATAAAGGTAAAGAGATTAAATGATAAGGAATTTGTAGTAAATAGTGAACTTATACTTTACATAGAAGCAACTCCAGACACGGTTATTACCCTTACCAATGGACAAAAGATTGTAGTTGCGGATTCTGTCGATGAAGTAATAGATAAAGTAATTAAATATAAGGCAAAGATACATGCATTTGAAAGAAGATATGATGGAAACGAGGTGTAGGGATTGGATATTGCAACAATTGTAGGTTTGCTTTTAGGTATTGGATTTACAGTTTGGGGAATTTTACAATCAGGAAGTTTGTTGGATTATTGGGATTTTCCTTCTGTTGTAATTACATTAGGAGGTACTATAGCCGCAACTTTTCTTGCATACCCATTGAAAGATATATTTAATATAGGAAAAGTATTTCAAAAAGCATTTTTATATAAAGCTACATCAGCTAATGAAATAATTGAAGACATAATTAAGCTTGCTAACATTGCAAGGAAAGAAGGGCTACTTTCTCTAGAAGAATATGGTTCTAAGCTAGATGATGAGTTTTTGAAAAAAGGAATTATGTTAATTGTAGATGGTACTGATCCAGACCTTGTTAGAAATATACTTGAAACAGAGCTTATGTTCTTAGAAGAAAGACATTCACAAGGGCAAGGAACTTTAGAAGCTATGGGAGCATTTGCTCCAGCATTTGGTATGCTCGGTACTCTAATAGGATTAATAAATATGCTCCAAAAGATGGATGATCCAAAGGCAATTGGGCCAAATATGTCAGTAGCTTTGGTAACTACTTTTTATGGTTCTTTTCTAGCAAACGTTATATTTTTACCATTAGCTCAAAAATTAAAGGTAAGAAGTAAATCAGAGGTATTAATTAAAGAATTAATGATTGAAGGATTATTGTCTATTCAGGCAGGAGAAAACCCTAGAATAATTGAAGAAAAACTAAAGACATTTATTCCACCTGAAATGAGAGTTTCTATTAAAAAGGAATTTGTGAAGGAGGAGGCATAGTGGCTAGACGAAGAAGACCAGAGGAATCAAGCGGAGGTGCACCGGAGTGGTTGACCACTTATAGTGATTTAGTTACATTGTTATTATGTTTCTTTATTCTTCTATTTTCCTTTTCTTCAGTAGATGCTGAAAAATTTCGAAGTATAATGGCAAGCTTTCAAGGTGGTTCAGGGGTTCTAGAAGGAGGTACTTCACTTGATATTCCTATAAATACTATAGAAGACTACGTGGATATAGAAGCAGATCTTAAAAGTCTTATTGAAAATTTAGATGAATATGCTGAAACCCTGGGGTTAGGAGAAAGGCTTGAAATTAAACCTGAAGAAAGAGGAATTGTTATTAGATTTATGGATAATGTTTTGTTTGATTCTGGGAGTGCAGAAATTAAACCAGAATCCCTAGAAATTTTAAAAGCTGTAGCAGAGATGCTAAATAGAGAAGAATTCTCAAAAAGACAGATTAAGGTAGAAGGACATACTGATTCAGACCCAATTTTAAAATCAGCAAAATTTCCTACAAACTGGGAACTATCATCTGCTAGAGCAACGAATGTATTAAGGTATTTAGTTGAAGTTGAAAACATAGAAGGAAATAGAATATCTTCTTCTGGATATAGCTATTATAGACCAATTTTACCTAATGATACACCAGAAAACAAAGCAAAAAATAGAAGAGTAGATATTGTTATATTAAGAGATTCTTATGAAGAATTAGAGCCATAGTAAAATAGAATGGAGTGATAATATGTCTAAAAATACTATTTTAATAATAATTATCATTTTGTTGTTAGCATTAATCGCTGGCATAGCTGTAGGCATATTTTTCTTTTCAAATAACTCTGGAGAAAAAAAGGCAAAGGAAATTAAGACTTATTCCATAACATTAGATGATCTTTATTGTAATATTAAAGAAAGTAAGAGGATACTAAAAATAAGAATTACCTTAGAAACTACTAATGAAGATACTCTTGCTAATCTAACTGAAAAACAGTTTCTTATTAGGGATGATGTCAATAAAACAATAGCAAATTTAACAGAGGAAGAATTGCGAGGGAAAGAAGCACAAGTTAACTTACAAAGTGAAATAAAAAATAACATGGTAGAATTATTTAAAGACGAAAGTATAATCAATATATATTTTAATGATTTTATAATTCAGTAGAGGAGGGGTTCTATTGTCTGAAGTAATGTCACAATCTGAAATCGATGCCCTTCTCAATGCACTTAGCTCTGGTGAAGTAGATGTTGAGGAAATTCAAGAAGTTGATAATTCTAAAAAAACGAAGAAATATGATTTTAAAAATCCTCAAAAAATCTCTAAAGATCAATTAAGAACATTAGAAGTTATACATGAAAATTTTGCAAGACATGTTCAAACTTTTTTTACAGGATATCTTAGGGCACCAGTAAAGATGAATATATTAACTGTAGATCAATTTGATTATAGTGAATATAGTAATGCATTATCTAATCCTGCTTTTTTAACTATTATAGATTTTAAACCATTAAATGGACAAATACTAATAGATTTTTCACCTAATATTATTTATACAGTAATTGATAGACTTTTAGGAGGAGATGGAATTGATAAGCAGGAAATAAGAACTTTCACAGAAATTGAATTGACTCTTCTAAAAACAATGATGCAAAAAATAGTAGGTGATTTTAAAGAGGCTTGGAGCAATGTTATTGAATTGAAACCCATATTGGAAAAAATCGAAACTAATCCTCAATTTGCGCAAATAGTTCCACCTAATGAAACTATTGCATTAATAACTATGAGCATACAAATTGGGTCCATAGAAGGAATGATGAATATTTGTATTCCGTATATATTATTGGAGCCTGTATTAGATAAATTAAATACAAAATTTTGGTTTACAACTTCTACAAAAGAACATTCTAAAGAAGAATTAAAGGCTATTAAAGATAGAATACTGCAAACTAGAATTCCTGTAGTAGCAGAATTGGGAACTACAAAAATTACAGTAAGAGATATACTAAATTTACTTCCTGGCGATGTAATTAAGCTAGAAAATAATGAAAATAATATACTCCCAATTAGAATTGGAAGTAATGTAAAGTTTAAGGGCGAAATAGGTGTAATTAACAAAAAAATGGCTATTAAAATAGTTGAAGTTATAAAGGATGGTGAAATAGTAAATGACAAGTGATATGTTATCTCAGGAAGAAATAGATGCTCTATTGAGGGGTGGAGCGGACGATGAGCCTACAGTTGAGTTTTATGAGGATGATTATGAAGAATTGTTATCAGATATTGAAATAGATGCTTTAGGAGAAATTGGAAATATAAGTATGGGTACTGCTGCAACAACTCTCTCTACTTTACTAAATAGGAAGGTAAACATTACTACTCCAAAAGTATCTATAACAACAGCTGATGAATTAGCTGACGATTATAAATTACCTTTTGTAGCTATAGACGTTAGCTATAAAGCTGGTTTAGAAGGTTCAAATATTTTAATACTTAATACGAATGATGCTAAGATAATTACTGATCTTATGATGGGTAAAGATATTTTTGATATAGATAGAGAATTAACAGAACTTGATTTAAGTGCAGTTAGTGAAGCTATGAATCAAATGATGGGATCTGCTTCAACTTCCCTATCTGAGATGTTTATGAAAAAAATAGATATAGAGCCTCCAAAGTCTATAGAAATTACTTTTGCTGAAGGTAGAAACAAAATTGATTTATTAAATTCATCTACACCGATTATTAAGATATCATTTAAAATGGTAATAGGTGATTTAATTGATAGCAACATTATGCAGTTAATTCCATTAGAATTCGGAAAATCGATGGTTGAAAAATTAATGGATTCATCTTCTGTTGCTTCTGATGAAGTATCTGTATCTGTAGATGAATCAATACCTATTCAAACAATAAAACATACGGAAGAATATATTGATACTCCAAATAAATCAATAAGCGAAGAGTCCCACCATATTTCTCAAGTACAAGCTAGGGATGTTGCTAGAACTGAAAATATCAATTATAATAATGTTAGCAAAGTAAATGAAGAAAAAGTTATGGTTAAAAAACCTGAATTCCAAAATTTTGATTCCTCTTTTAACTTACCACATAATGAATCTATTGATTTAGTAGGAGATATTCCTGTTGAAATAACTGTAGAGTTAGGTAGAACACATAAAAAAATCAGTGAAATATTAGAATTTGGACAAGGAACTGTTGTGGAACTGGACAAGCTAGTAGGCGAAGCTTTAAATATTTATGCTAACGGTAAGTATATTGCAAAAGGGGAAGTTGTAGTTATTGATGATAACTTTGGAGTTAGGGTAACTGAAATTGAAAATTCAAATAGAAAAATCATTTAATAGTTAAAACAGGAGGTTTTATAAATGGCAAATGGAATTTTAGTAGTAGATGATGCATCTTTCATGAGAATGATGATAAAGGATATTTTATCAAAAAATGGTTTTACAATATTAGGTGAAGCTGAAAATGGACTAAAGGCCATAGAAAAATATAAGGAATTGGAACCAGATCTAGTTATCATGGATATCACTATGCCTGAAATGGATGGAATTCAAGCAGTAAAAGAGATAAAAAAGATAAATAGTAATGCGAAAATTGTAATGTGCTCTGCCATGGGACAGCAAGCCATGGTAATAGAAGCAATACAAGCAGGAGCAAAAGATTTTATTGTAAAACCTTTCCAAGCAGATAGAGTTGTAGAAGCGGTAAAAAAGGTCTTGAGCTAAAGCATGAATAAAAAAGTAATATTGTTATTTATCTTTATCTTTATACTTACAAATCTATACGGATTACCAGTTTATGCTACAGGATATGAAGAAACTAGTTTAATTAAAATAATTTTTCAACTAATTTTTTATATCATAATTTTTGTTTTAGTTATTTTTCTTAGTTTATATGGAACGAAACTTATTGCTAAAAACTTTAAAGGAATTACATCTAGTAAATATGTAAATTTAT
>CAYMGW010000103.1:0-7725 GCA_964390085.1 uncultured Tissierella sp. | reverse complement strand
AATATGATGGTTGTGGCATAATTAAATATAATTTTAGGTATTAATGGTGGCATTAAATGTAACAATACATGATCTTTAAATATAAACCTATCTTCAATCCCCAAAGTAGTCAGCACTTCTATAAAAGGTTCATTTTTTATCTTCAATACTAAAGTCCTTACATGTCTAAAGTATACTGGTATCTCTGCTAATGCTATAGATACCACTATAGAATTTAGCCCAACCCCTACAATACCAGATAAAGTTAAGGCTAATATTATAGTTGGAAATGAAAACAAAACCTCCATAATCCTATTAAGTATTGATATGGCAAATCCTGATTTAGTTCCACTTATATATCCAAGGACTGAACCAATAGGAAATGCTACTACCTCAACTATAAAGGCTATAAAAAGGCTAATCCTCCCTCCAAATAATAGTCTTGAAAATATATCACGACCTAGCTTATCAGTACCTAATAAAAACCTTCCTAAAGGTTTTTGCCAAGTATCATCTAAGTGCATTTCGTTAAAATCATAAGGTGCAATAATAGGTGCTAAAATAGCACCTAGAACAATCAGTAATAAAAGTATTATATTTATATTAAGTAAATAATTTTTAAACAACTTCATTTCTACCTCTCAATCTTGGATCTAGAACATAGTGCAAAATATCCATAACAAAATTAATGCTAGTATAAATAAAAGTACTTAGTAAAATAATCCCCATGATTACAGGATAATCTCTTTTAAAAATTGAATCCACTGCTACTCTTCCTAAACCTGGTATATTAAATACTAGCTCTGCAATAAATGCTCCTTCTAGCATCCTACCAAACATCATTCCTAAACTTGTGGTTACTGGTATTAAGGTATTGGGCATTACTTCTAACACTATAATCCTCATATAACCCATACCTTTTGCTCTACACATATATACATAGGGTTTTGCTAATTCTTCTATTACTAAAGCCCTTACCATTTTAGCTAAACTTAAAGAAGGCCAAAGAGAAATAAAAATAGCTGGAAGGAATAAATGCTTAGGTTGTCCCCATCCTGCTATGGGAAATATCTTTAGTTTCATAGCAAAGATAAATGCTAAGAATATAGCCAATGGTACATCTGGTATCGCTGTTAATATAGCAGTAATAAAATTTAATAGCTTATCAAAAAATTTCCCATTCTTGTAAGCTGCCAAACATCCTAAAACTATGCCTAAGATTGCCGATACTGGAAAAGCTAAGATTGCTAGTTTTAATGTATTTCTAAAGGCTTTGTATATTAAGTCATTTACAGACTTTCCTACAAAAAAATAGCTGTAACCAAAATCAAATTTTAATAAATCCTTTATATACAAAATATATTGCTCTAATAATGGCTTATCTAAATTGTAAATCTTTTTTATATTTTCCATTACCTTTGGTGACACATCTTTTTCGCCAAACATTAAAGCAATAGGGTCTCCTGGCATTACCCTAATAGCTAAAAATGCCAGAAGACTCATTAAGAACATAACAATTATTAAATTAATTGCTTTTTTTCCTATATTTCTTGCCAATGCTAAAACCCCTATTTTTCTATATTAATTGTATCAAATGTATCCATTCCTAATCCACTAATCTTCATATCCTTAACATATGGCTTAACTAGCAAATATGCCTTACTTGAATACATTGGTACACAACCAAAATCGTCCATTAGTGCTTTCTCAGCTTGTAAATATAATTTTCCTCTTTCCTCTTGAGACGAAAGTTTAGCAGCCTCATTTATTGGATTATCATAGTTTGGATTGTTATAATCTGAGAAATTTCTCTTTCCACTACTATGGAAAGCTGTATACATAATACTACGAGCATCTCCATAACTAGCTGTAGAACCAAATATATAAAACTGAACTTTTCTATCTAGCAAATCTGAAAGTAAAGCTGAAAAGTCTGGACTTTCAAGTTTAACTTCCCAATTTAGTTCTTTCTTCAATTGTTCAGCAATATATACTGCATTGTCTTCATCCATTGGCACATATGATAAAGTAATAGGTGGTAATGGATTATTTGCATCATATCCTGCTTCTTTTAATAATTCCCTTGCTTGCTCTGGATTATATTCTAATGGTTTAATATTTTTATCATATACACTAAACCCTACAGGTATAACTCCATATAATGGATACACTGTATCCTGCATGATTTTCTTAGCCATATCATCTGGGCTTATTACTAAGGATATTGCTTGTCTAACTCTTATATCTTTGAAAGGTTCATATAGAGCTTGAGTCATTCCTAAATAAGTAGCATCTGCTATTGGATATTCTACTAATTCTTTACTTAAGTCTGCATCTTCTTTAATTAGATCTAATTGACCCCAAGGTGCTTCTATAACGTCTAATTCTTCATTTTGATACATCATCATTGCAGTTTCTTCTTCTGGTACTACTATGAATTCAAGTCTATTAAGACCTGGTTTTCCTCTAAAATAATCTTCATGAGCTACGAAAACTGTTTTTTCATCCATACTAAATTCTTCTAGTTTATAAGGTCCTGTACCAGCTGACATTGTTTCCCACCAATTCTCACCTTTTCCTTCTACAGCTGCTTGCTCAATTATATATAAGGATTCTACACTACAATATTCTGGGAAATATATCTCCGGTTCAGTGAACTCTATTTCAAATTCATAATCATTTATAATTTTAAATCCTGCTAATTCCTTAGTTTTTCCATCCATAACATCATCATATCCAACTATGCCTGAAAGGAATGATGAACCGCCACCACCATCTCTTGTTGGATCTATGGCATATTCGAAAGTAAACTTAACGTCAGATGCTTTTAATTCATTTCCTGAATGGAATTTTACTCCTTGCTCAAGGACAAAGTGATATACTTTTCCCCCATCTTTTGCTTCCCATGATTTTGCAAGACCTGGAATAGTTTTTCCATCTGGTGTCCTATCTGTTAGACCATTGTATGATTGTCTAACCATTTCATATGAGAATATATCCTTTAGGTTTGTTGGATCAATGCTTCCTGGTGATTTCATAACACCATATCTTAAGATTTGTTCTGCTGGCTCTTCCTTAGCTGCTGTAGGTTGTTCTTGTGGTACTTCTGCAACATCCTTTTTACCACAAGCAGTTAAAGACAATACCATGGTTAGTGCTAATAATAGTGCTAAAACTCTTTTCATGTTCATTTTACTTCCTCCTTGTTATTCTTTTGTCTTTGATATATTACATGGTACAGCTTTGCAGGTTATAAATCCTGATATATTATCTCTAAAGTTGTAACCACATATTTCATTTGGATTATATTTACTCCATCCTTCTACTTGGAAAGAACTCCCACCTCCATATGGTATATGGAGAACCCCCTCCATAATATTAGAAATCTTGGCTGGGAATACCATGGAACCAAAAGGTGTTTCAACTCTTACATTTTCACCATCTTCTATATTAAAATGCTCTGCATCACGTTGACTAATAACGACATTAGCCTCTTTCTCTTTTATAGCAAGCTCATCAATATTAGAACCAAAGGAGTTATATCTAAATAGACTTCTTGCTCCAGTAGTAAGTAAAAATTTATATTCTTCCTCTTTATATCCTAACTCATAAGGGTCTATATACACTGGTAATCCATCATATCCATACTTTTCTAATATAGTTGATTTTATTTCAAACTTACCTGTTGGAGTTGGAAATCCCTTTTCACCATCTTTTCTTAAATGTCCCGTTTCATATTTTTTATATTTTACTTCTGGTTCTTTTCTTTTTACTCCATAAAGATTTTCCTTTATACCTTTTAATGTGTCCTTATCATCTTTAAAAGCCATTTCTAAGATTTCTCTATCATCCTTTGGAAAAAGATGACCAAAGCCAAGCTTGTCCGCTATAGCTTGTAATATAAATACATCATTTTTAGCTTCACCTACTGGCTCTATAATCTTTTCCCTTAGTCTTATACTATCTGGATAATAGCAGTAGGAAGTGTTTTCGTAATAAGTTGTAGCAGGTAAAATTACATCAGCCCATTTACATTCTTCATTCATAAACCTATCTATTACTACTAAAAAATCTAATTTTTCATAGACCAATTTCCAAATATCTTTATTAGGGTAGGATAATATAGGAGAGCCTCCTAAAGTAAGTAGCCCCCTCACAGGATAAGGCTTGTCCTCCAATACAGCCTTTGGAAATTCAACAAATTGACCACGACCGCATAGTGCTGAAAATACAGGATATTCTTTTGCCCCTACTGGTACGTTGTCCATACTGAACTCATACTCTATTGCCTGTTCTGCTGGATACCTATCTATATGAAGTCCACCTTTTACATCTAGCTTACCTCCCAGTGCCCATAAGCAATAAAGAGCTCTAGTATTTTGTACTGCACTAGGTTGATATTCTAAACCAGTGTAAAATATAACAGAAACTTTTTCTGTACTACAAAATATATCAGTTATTTCTTTTATTAATTCTATTTCTATTCCACAACATTTTGACAGATATTCTAATGTTAAAGAGTTCAAGTATGCTATTAAGTCTTCAAAGCCATATGTATACTCCTGAGCAAACCTCTTGTCATATCTTTCACTATCTATTATCAGTTTTAGCATTGCTAATACAAGAGCGCCATCAGTACCTGGCTTAATCGGCACCCAAATATCTGATACTTCGGCAGTCTCGTTCTTTAATGGGTCAATAGTAATTATTTTTGCTCCTCGCTTCTTAGCATTTAATATCTTTCTAAACTGTCCTACCCCTGAGTCCGTCTTGGGGTTTGTCCCCCAAACAAATACTAAATCACTATTATCTATATCAGGTGTAAACGCCCTACTATATAGTCCAGTTGTAGTAACAGGAGCTAAAATTCTTGAAGCTACATAACAAATTGAACCACTACTCATATCATTAGGTGAACCGATATATCCAAAATAATCTATATAAAAATCATTTAAAGAATCTTCTAAAGAACCTCCACCCATATAACTTGCCAATGCCTTAGAACCATATCTAGAAATGATTTTATTGAAATTTTCACCAACAATGTCAATAGCCTCTCCCCATGTAGCTTCTCTAAAGGAAATGGTTCCCTTCTTTCCAGTTCTTATCAAGGGCTTTTTTATTCGTCTATCTGAATATATTATATGTGGTGCAGCCTTCCCTCTAGGACATAAGTGACCATTTGGTGAGTCTTTATCTGGTAAAACATCTATTATCTTATCATTCTCTAATGTAACTACTACTTGACAATTGTACGGACATATTCCACATATACCTGTCTTTTTTGTTTGCAATTTTTCATCTCCTTGTCTGCAGTTAAATTATCTTTTAACATTATCCGTGAATATTTTATCACAGACATTTGTAAATACAACGGTTTTGAATATTGTATTTTTTAATTGATAATCATTATCTATTCATAAAATTTATAGTGAATAAAAAAACTATTTCTTTAGAGTTTTATTTCTAAAGAAATAGTACTGTCAAATGTATAAATCTATCAGTTATTTACTTAATTACTAAGATAGGATTTGCAAATCTAACCTAGATAATCAAAACTATGTAAATGATTTTATTCTTATTCAAATAAATCATTTAGCTATAATTCTTAGAAAGCATATTATAGGGTTGTAGCATAGATACGGGAACTATCCCCCCATGGATGATAGCCCGTTCCAATATATTCAAATCCATAGTGTTCATAATATCCAACATGATCTGTACAAAGGTATAGGTTAGAAAATCCACTTATCCTTGCATCTTTCTTTGCCTTCTCTATTAAAATTGAGCCGTAGCCGTTTCCTCTGTATTCTTCCTCAATATATATAGCACAAATCCATGGATATAAATCCATGCGGCTAATAAAGTCATTTGTAATCAAACCTGCACAACCTATTATTTTGTCATTATCCATCAATAAGTACCATTGCGGTAATGGGTTAGATGTAGCAATGCTATTTGTTATACAGTCATCATAAACCTTCATGCTATTTTCGTTTGCCCATTTGCTTTGAAAATATTTAATTGCTTTTTCTTTGTATTCTGGATATTCTCTTATAGATATGACTCTCACTTTTTCCGCACCTCCTGTTATATAACCATACTTTGCCATGTCTTTTTAAAAATGGCTATGTGACTTATTCCCTAACGTATAGTAAGACCATCTGTATTCTTGCTTTGGTTCTCTTTCTCAATTTTTTCAAACCAATTAAATCCAATATTTTCAATCATATTAATTACATCTTCAGCAATCTTTTTGTATTTATTATCATATTCACCAACGTAAATAGATTCTAAATACACTAAATCTATCAATATTATCACAATCTCCAATACTCACAGCAATGCCGAAATCGCCATGTCTTCTAACAGGTTCACCTGCTATACCTAATGTCTTACCACCTTGAAGCTCAAGACTAGTATCTTTTAACTAGCCTAAGTTAAATCATCTTATCCCTAAAAATCATTTTTTTCGCATTCAAATAAATCATTTATAATTGGAATTATATTGAATAATATTGTCCTCATTAAGCGATTGATGAAACCGTTCAAATATGAAAGAATATGATTAATGCATTGCCCTTTATTTTTTCTTTAATTTATTTTTATTTTTTGCACTTAATGATTCATTTATATGAACTACATGATGTCTTGTGGCTGGCATTAATATTATCCCTGCTACATTTTTTCTTCCCCAAAAATCTATTAACCAATTTGCTCCTTCAACATCTAAAACTGCACCTTCTTTTAAAACACGATTCAATCTATCTTTTTCTATTTTTCTTTTCATATCAGATGGTTTAAGGCTTTTTATAATTTCTCTTGTTCTTCTTCCTACAACTACTCTATAATTTTTTAATTCCTCCATATTAATATTTTTACTAAATTCTATTATCTCTTTTTCTGTCATTGTATTTCCTGTATCAATTATTTTGGTATTTGTTTTTTCTTTCCAATTTCCCACATTGAAAACTTGTTCACTTCCAGCAACTAATATATTCATTGTTATATCCTCTATTCTTGTAGAATGCCATACTCCATATGCTATGGTTCGCCCTTTTTCATTTGTGGAAGTTCTAAATGTATTTTCATCTAAGCCTTCCCATAACTCATCTTCAAATGTTTTCTTGTCTATTCCTGACATATTAGATGAATGAACCATTGAATGTAATTCTAAAGACAACTTTATACTTTCTTCAATCTTATCTGGTTTCAGAATTATTTCCCTCAATTGTTTTATATCTTTATTCCAAGATCTTATATCCATCTCATATTCTCCTTACAATTTAAAATTCTCCCATATAAATCTTTATTCAATAAAAATCATATCCTCCCTCAGGAAGCCACCAATATAAATCTCCATATTTATTTTTTTGTTGAATTAATAAAACAAACTCCTCATCTTTATCAAGAATTAAAGCACTACATCTTATTTCCCTATTATTCATAGTTAGTTTCCTCCAAAACTTTTCATATTTTCATAATCTTATACTGATGTAGACCATTCTCATTACCTACTTCTTTTAAACTAGAAATATATATTTAATCTTCATTTAACCCTAATAAATGTTCCTGCTTATTTAAAAATATGATTCTTATGTCACTACCACTTACTTTCCATAAATGAATCCCCGTATCACCATTAATGTAATTTAACTTTCACATCATGCTTTTATTTTCCTATTTTTCACTTAGATTAGCCATTGTTCTCTGCCCCAACTATTCATTAATCTAGCCCAGGCAACA
>CAYMGW010000102.1:0-7746 GCA_964390085.1 uncultured Tissierella sp. | reverse complement strand
TACTCTCTTTAATCACAACATTCTCCTCCTATATAAATGCTATAATATTAAAACTCCTATCTATTTAATTATAGGCAAAAAGTAGGATTAACAAAATAGTACAAAACTCCTATAATAATTTCATCCTTGAAGTAAATCTATGTCAAGAAATGTAGAATATTGATTTTTGAAAGAACAATTTGAAATTCATAGCAAAAAAATTAGAAGTAATTAGAATAGATAGGTTAATTTTTGTGGTTGAGGTGAATTAAGATTTGAATTATAATATATATAATTTTAGAGTGAAGTAACCATAAAAACAAGGAGGGATTTTATGAAGGAAATGAGAAGAGAAGACCGAGAAATGGATAGAGACTTCGCCTATTCCATCATAGATAAAGCTAAATTTGGAACATTAGCCACTGTTGATGAAGAGGTGAATCCTTATTGTATTCCAGTTTCAATTGCTAGATGTGATAATACAATATATATTCACTCTGCATACCAAGGTAGCAAAATAGAAAATATAAAAAGAAATCCTAAAATATGTATGTCTTTTGTTGGAGATGTAAATGTTCCACCACCAGGTCCTGCTGGAGAATTAGAAAAAGCTATGGAAGATCCCAAAACCTTTAGAAAGATAGCCAGTGAAAAATTTACAACTGAATTTGAATCAGCAGTAGTTTTTGGTAGAGCTAATATTGTTGAGGATGAGGAGGAAAAAATTCTAGGATTAAGGCTTTTATCTGAAAAATATTGTCCCTATAATATGCCATATTTTGATGCAGCTATTGAAGGTGCTTTAAAAATTACTTGCGTAATACGTATTGATATTGAAAGTATTACTGGAAAGAGAAAGAAATATGACAAAGATGGTGTAGAGATGAAATGGGGTAGAATGGAATAGCTTAATAAACTAGTAAAAATTATAAACATATTTTAAAATCGTTTGATGGAAATAAGAATGCTAAAGATATTTTTAGTATTCTTATTTTTATTATAAATATATCATTGACCTGTAGTTAACTCTAGGATATATACTATACATAGAGGTGATTAGTATGTTAATAGGAGATGTATCCAAAAAATATAATATTGGAATTGAAACTCTTAGATACTATGATAATATTGGGTTACTTACAGTTGAAAGAAGAAATAATAATAGATTTTATGGAGAAAAAGATATTAAAAAGCTAGAGAATATTAAGGCTATGAAAGAAATGATGTTTACCTTAGAAGATATAAAGACAATTTTAGAAATTGATGAAAGAGTTGATAACGGACTAGAAGATAAAGCTGTAAATAGAAATGATATCAATATGTTGCTTAAAGAAGTGAAGTTAAAGCATATGGAAATTTTACAGAAAGAGAAAGAATTAGAAAAGGTAAAGGGACAATTAGAAAAACTGATAAACAAAATAGAGGATTTCAAGGGGGGAATATAGAAATGAAGCCTTTATTAGATTTACCTATTTCATCCCTTGGATATGGCTGTTACGCATTAAGTGGAGCCTATGGAAGTCAATTAGAAGAATCTGAAATGATTAAGATTTTAAAATATGCATATGGATTAGGTATAAGGTTTTATGATACTGCGAGTAATTATACAGGTACAGAAGAGATATTAGGTAAGGTCATAAAATCCTTTAGACATAATGTTACCATATCATCTAAGATAGGAATTACAAAGGAGAATAAAATCAATCTTTCTAAAGAATTTGTTAAATCCTCCTGTGAGTCTAGCTTAAAAAAGCTTAAGACAGATTATATAGACATTTATCAGGTTCATTATCATGACCCTAATACACCTATAACCGAAACCATTGAAGCTTTAGAATCCTTAAAAAAAGAAGGGAAAATCAGATATTATGGAATTGGCCATTTGCCTTTAGATAAAACTATAGAATATCTAGATTTAGGGAATATTTCCTTTATTTTAGCTGAAATGAGTCCATTGAGTACTTATCGGTATAAGGAATTACATCCATTACAGGAAAAATATGATTTTAATATAATTTGCTTTAGTATAACTGGCAGAGGTATGTTATCAGGAAGAATTAATGCTAATACACAATTTTTAAGTACCGACATAAGAAGTATAGATCCACTATTTAATGGAGCTAGGCTAAACTCAGGCATAAAAATGGCAGAGAAATTGAGAGAGATAGGAAATAGATATAATAAGACACCAGCTCAAGTAGCCATCTCATGGACCATTCAAAATAAAGGTGTTATAGTAGGTCTTACAGGTCCAACTAAGATAGAATATCTATATGAAAATAGTCAGGTTTTGGATTGGTCATTAGATAAGACTAGTATAGAAGAGATAAATTCATTTATTAAAGAAGAAGAAAAGGATTTAAGAAAAATAATACAGGAGGAATTAAATAGTATCCTAAAATTTTCTATCTCATCAGATTATGAAAAACTCTATAGAGATTTAATATATTTAATTGAGTATTGCATTGAAAATCAGATGATATCATATGAAAATGGAATAAATATGTATATGAAGATTCAGTCAGTCAAGAATTCAGGAAATAATTTATTAGATAGATTTAATGAAATTAAAAATGAAATTAAATCCATAATTAGTTTAAAAGACAATATTTAGGAAGCTATTAGTATTGCTTCAAATAATATAAGGAATTGGATTAGCCAAGGATTAATACCTTGGCTTTTTGTGTGAATAATAGGTACATAAATTTTAAAAATAAGGATTAAGAATATTAAATGGGAAATAATATCTATTATTGATTATTAAATAATATAGACAAATAATAAGGTGATAAGATGTTAAGAATACCAGAGATTAAATTATCCTTAGATGAGGATGAAGAATTATTAAAAATCAAATTAGCTAAAAAATTGAAACTACCACAGGAATCAATTTTAAACTATAGAATTTATAAGAAGTCCATAGATGCAAGAAAAAAGAATGATATTCATTTTGTATATACTCTAGATGTGGAACTAAAGAATGAAGACAAAATACTAAAGGTATATTGTGACAAAGGGGTTTTAAAGGTTCCAGAGTTGAGTTGTAAATATGATAAAATAGCTCCCCCAAATATGAAAAGGCCTATTATCGTTGGAACAGGTCCATCTGGATTGTTTGCAGGTCTAGTTCTAGCAAAGATGGGATATAGACCTATTTTACTTGAGAGAGGGAAGAATGTAGATGAAAGAATTATTGATGCCGACTTGTTTTGGAGAGAAGGTAAGCTAAATACTGAATCAAATGTTCAATTCGGAGAAGGAGGAGCAGGTACATTTTCTGATGGGAAGTTAACTACTCTTATTAAAGATCCTAGGTCTAGAATAGTGTTAGAAGAGTTTGTAGAAGCGGGAGCACCTAGAGAAATACTTTATATAAATAAGCCCCATATAGGTACAGATATATTAAGAGATGTAGTTAAAAACATTCGAAAAAAAATAATAGTCTTAGGTGGAGAAATAAGATTTAATAGCAAGGTTACTGACTTAGTAATTAAAAATAGTCAAGTAACAGGGGTTGAAATTAATGATGAAGAAATTATACATAGTGATAAAGTACTGCTGGCACTGGGTCACAGTGCCAGAGATACCTTTAAGATGCTATATCATAATGGAGTAGAAATAGTTCAGAAGGGATTCTCTATTGGAGTTAGAATAGAACATCCTCAAAGGTTGATAAATGAAAATCAGTATGGTGAATTTGCAAATCATAAGAAGCTTGGTGCTGCTGATTATAAATTATCTGGTCATTTTGAGAATGGAAGATCAGCCTATACTTTTTGTATGTGTCCAGGAGGTATGGTAATTGCTGCTGCTTCTGAAGAGAATATGGTTGTAACTAATGGGATGAGTTTATATGCTAGAAATATGGAAAATGCCAATAGCGCATTATTAGTAGGTGTATATCCTCAGGACTACGGAGACGAACATCCTTTGGCGGGAGTAGAGTTTCAAAGAAAATGGGAACGACTAGCATTTATTGCAGGAGGGAATAATTACAAGGCACCTGCACAAAAGGTGGGAGATTTCTTAAAGGATAGGGCATCGGAAAATATTGGAGAAATTAATCCAACCTATAATCCTGGAGTAACCATGACGGATCTAAGACAATGTTTACCAAAATTTGTAATTGATACCTTAAAGGAAGCAATAGTTTCATTTGATAAAAGTATTAGTGGTTTTGCTAATCCTGATGCAATAATTACAGGAGTAGAAACAAGGAGCTCATCACCTATTAGAATTCTAAGAGATGAAAGCTTTCAATCGAATATTAAAGGACTATATCCTGTAGGTGAAGGTGCTGGATATGCAGGTGGTATTATGTCAGCGGCCATAGATGGTATAAGAGTGGCAGAAACAGCTTATAGATAAACAGATCAAGTAATATAATCTGGTAAGTTTTATTAGCATAAGAAGTTTTTTTATACACATAATAAAAAAAGGTGAAAATCTTTTTTATATCAAAAAACAAATTAATGAAAGCAAGGAGATGCAAAGTATGAACAACAAACCAAAACCAGATGATAGAAGTGATAATGTTGAAAGAATACAATTTAATATTGATAATACCATTAAAAACTACAATCTTGCAGAAGAAATGATCGAAAAAACAGATGACGAAAAGACTAAAAAAGCATTAATAGAAAAAAATAAAAGAAGAGAGGAATCTCTAAAGGGAATGAAAGAAGAAATTAGAGATGAAGCAATGGCAAGGGAAAACGATTATAAGTAAAGACAACTAAATTAATTGAGACATGGGTATGCTACTCTACCCATGTTTTTTATATAATTTAATGTTACCTAAATTTACAGATAAAAAATAAATTAACCTTTAACATTTAAGATAATAATATATTACTATGTTATAATAGAAACAAGTCCACTAATTAAAATATGTTTAGGAGATTTTATATATGACTAGATGCTATTTCTTTTTATATCTAATTTATGGTTTTGCATTTATTAATATGGGGATATTTTCTATTCAGGGAAAAGATACAGAAGTAACTGGCTTACCACTAGTAAGATCTTTAAAATATTTAGGATACTTTGGAATTACTCATGGAGTTACTGAATGGATTTCAATGATTGAAACCCTAGATATATATACTAATTTCTATGTTTTGTTATTTATTATAAAATATCTTTTAAAGGCAATTTCATTTGCCTATCTAATAATCTTTGGGGCTAGTTTATTGCCTGTAAGACAGAAATGCAAGAAGATAATTCTTAAAATTCCCATTGCTTTATTTCTAATATGGTTGGCAGGTTTTATTTTTCTATCTGTTTCTTATGGACAAGACTATCTTATCTTAAATCCAAAATATAATGCTATAGTACTAAGATATATAATGGCACTTTCAGGTGGAATAATATCAGCGATTGCCTTATATTTAAATAGTAAAACAATAGAAAAAAGAAAGTCGAATAGTATGGCTAAAAGATATAAAAGCTTAGCATGCATATTTCTAATTTATGGTCTTTTGGATGGGCTTATTGTAAAAAAAATGGATTTTTTTCCTGCAAATATAATTAATAATGATATGTTTCTAAAGGTTTTTCATTTCCCAATCCAGATATTGAAAGCAGCAGTTGGAATAGCCATTAATTTTTTATTAATTAAAGTAATAGATACCTTTGGTTGGGAACAAAGAGAAAAATTGAATAGGCTTGAAAAGCATAGAATAGTCTCTGAAGAAAGAAGAAAGTTAGGATTAGAAATACATGATAGTATTATACAGAGTTTATATGCAGCAGGATTAAAGGTAGAGTATTTAATAAAAAACAAATCAGAAGATAAAATAGAGCCTATTTTAAAAGATATAAAAATTGATTTAAATAATACAATAGATAAAACTCGGGAGTTTTTGTCATCAAGCACATTAGAAATTGTGGAAATAGAGGATTTAAATCATAGTCTTCAACAATTAATAAATAAATTTAATGAGAATCAGGAAATAAAAATAGATTTTAACTGTGAAACATCTCTGGTAAACTACGGATACTTATCTCCAGAAAAGTCTACGCAAATCTATTATATTGTTCAGGAAGCTATTAGTAATGTAATCAAGCATTCTAAGGCTACCTTTGCTGAGGTTTTCTTAGAGAGTAAATATGATTTTTTATATATTAGAGTAACAGATAACGGAGTAGGAATTTCTATTAATGATATGGATACTGACAAACACTTTGGCATTAGTTCTATGAAAGAAAGAACTAAAAGGGTCGGAGGAACGTTTAAGATTGATACACTAACAAATGGTACAAAAGTTGAACTTACGATACCTTGGGAGGAATCAAAGTATGAAGAATAAGATAAAAGTTTTATTAGTAGATGATCATAGTGTGGTTAGAGATGGATTAAAGCTATTGTTGCAATTACATGATGATTTAGAGGTATGTGGAGAGGCAGCAACACTAAAAGAAGCTATTATGATGACTATTAACACTAATCCAGACATTATTCTATTAGACTTTAAACTTCCCGATGGAGATGGGGTAAGCGGTTGTACTAGCATTAAAAACTTATTTCCAAATATCAAAATTATTATTTTAACAGCTTATGCAGAGGATAGCATAGTTATGGAAACTATTAAGGCAGGAGCTGACGGCTATTTATTAAAAAATATTGAATCCGAAGAGCTAATAAAAACTATATTATGTGTATATGAGGGTGGTTCTGTGTTGGATCCTTCTCTTACAGAGGGAGTTTTCAACAGTATAAAATTAGATAATCAAAAAGATGAAATAGATTCATATTTAAGCCCAAGAGAAACAAAAATATTGCAAGCTATTAGTTTAGGCAAGACAAATAAGGAAATAGCAGATACAATGTCAATTTCAGATAAAACTGTTCGCAATTATGTTAGTAATATTTTTAAAAAGATAAATGTTTCCAACAGAACAGAAGCAGCTAGCTATTGGATTAGAAAAAAGAATATAAAATAGTACAAATGTACCTAACGTTGGGACAAAGTTCAGAATATGAAACCTTATTTAAAGATGATACATTATTAGTAAGAAGTTATTACACAAAAGATAAAAAATAATTTAAAAACAAAAGATGAAGAAGCCAGTTTAACTTTAATGTAAACTGGCTTTTAAATTTCATATTTATTCCTTTAGTTAAATCATCAGGACTTAATCAGAATAATTTTATAAATATGAAACCTGGACTTGCTAGATTTTTAACTTAAAATCTATAAATTAATAGTAATTATAATTAGAAGGTGGGATTTTATTCCACCTTCTTTTAGTTATTTTAGATATTTTTCTATGATATTATGGTTGAATTCTAAATTTTTGATATGTTTAGATAATATCAATATATAAATTGATAATTTCAATAATTGTAGGTGAATAGGTTTATTTATACTATATAAGTAACAAGACAAAGGAGGGATAAAAGTGCTAAAAAGTACAAAAATTTCAGATCCAGAGTTATATGGAATAGTTTTAGAAGAATTAGACAGGCAAGAGCATAATATTGAGATGATTGCATCAGAAAGTACAGTTCCTGTAGAAATTATGGAATTGACAGGAAGCATTTTTACAAATAAGACTTTAGAAGGTTATCCAGGAAAAAGGTTTCAGTCAGGTTCCAATGTTGCGGACAAGTTAGAGCTATTAGGAATTGAAAGAGCAAAGAAATTATTTGGAGCAGAACATGTAAATATCCAACCTTATTCTGGCTCAACATCAAATTATACAGTGTATGCAGCAGTTCTTCAGCCGGGAGATAGGGTATTAAGTATGAGACTTGACCAAGGG
>CAYMGW010000101.1:5394-7754 GCA_964390085.1 uncultured Tissierella sp. | reverse complement strand
TTATCGAAATATGGTAGGTCTTAGAAATGTTTTATCCCATGAATATCTAAAAATAGATAAGAAGATAATATACGATATCTTACAGAATAATTTAATTGATATAAAGAAATTTATTATTTTTATAAATGATAATTTTGTATAGTTTCATATATGTAGAATTATATATTATATTATACGTTATTTTAAATGGGGACCAACAAAGGGTTGTACTTCTAACTCAATTAAAAAGGAATAATAATTATGACCATGCATTTTTTCACAACTTTCACCTCCATTATTATTGTTTCTCTAAGTAAGATTTTTATTAAGACATAATTTAAAAGAATATATAATCCTTGGAAACAATACAATAACTTAAGGAAGAATGGTTCTAAGTGGGAAATACAGCTCAATGGTTTTATTTTTTTATAATAATATAATAGGTCCAAATAGAAATATGCTTTATATGTTAATAGGTATGCTTAGTGGAGGAAATGCCTCATAACCACTTACTTTGTTAATTTGATAGGTAATGATTTTACTTATCTTTTTTAATTTTTGGAGATATTTAGGTAAAAAAGAAGGTGTTGGAGAATATATGTAGAATATATAGTATACAAGAATTAAAAAAGTTAAAAGGGTAAGGATTTACATCATGAGAAAATTAATAAATTTTCATTTATTAGTTATGATTTCTTTTATATTGTATTCATGTAATGTTAATCAAGACGATAAAATAGAATTTAACGAATCAAATGAAAAGGTTTGGTCGGATTTTGAAGGAGTAGTAGACTCAGAAATTGTAAAAGAATTTTATTTTGAGCCAAACGTTTCAATAATTTAAGGTACATTAATTACAAGGTTCCATTACGGACCTCCGGGATATGGCGAGGAGCCTGATAGCGATGAAAAAAGGTATCCATTTATTTTACAGTTAGATGATCCAATAAAAATTATTGTAGAAGATGCTGATGTATTTAATTCAAGTATATCTGATGTTTCAGAAATTCAACTAGTACTGAAAGAAGCTCCCTATGTGGATATGGCAAAACAATATAAAAATAAGAGCATTAAAATCCAAGGAACTCTATTCTCTGCCTTAACAGGTTATCATCATACTGAAGTATTAATCGTTGTAGATAAAATTCTGGATTAATAACTAGTAATAAAAGCTAGAAAATGATGAGACTAACATTAAATCCTATTGCACATTCTTTATAATATAAATATTAAGGCTCAGTAGATAAATGCGAAATAAAATAAATTAAATTAAAAAATAATTCTATTTTCAAAAAAATTTTAGAGGAAGGAGGATTATTATGGATATTAGTACTATATTAATTTTTACACCTTTAGCTATATATTGTTTTTATTCTTTTAGAAAGTCAAAATTGGATATATATTTAATGTTTGGGACTTTAAGTTGGTGTGGCATATTTTATCCTGGAAAACATAATTTATATCAGTTTCTTCAACAACCTCTAAAAACAATCGCAAATCTGATAACAATGCTTCTTTTACTTCGAATTTTTATACCCTTATTTATACCGTATTTGAAAAAATCAATTCAAGATTACAAAGAATATAAAGGATATATAGAATACAAAGAGTAATATTTATAATTAAAAAAATAATAATAGCTGAACATTCTTTTTATATCATACAGCAAACCATAATAAAACTTTACCCCTAGAACTCTTCCCAAGAGTTCTTTTTCATCTCTATGCACATAATACCTCAAAGAGAATAAATTATAATATATATATTTTTAGGAGGTTTTTATATGACAAAAGTCAGAAGAATATTTCCAGGAGGGAATACTGCTAATGGATTCTTCTCTTTACACAATAATATAATATCTGAAAAAAGAAATAAGTTATATATATTTAAAGGTATGCCAGGAGGAGGAAAGTCATCATTAATGAGAGATATAGGAGAAAGAATGACTAATGAAGGATATGATATTGAATATCATCATTGCCCATCTGATCCTAAGTCAGTAGATGCTATAGTTATTGAAAATCTACAAATATGTTTATTGGACGGTACTCCACCCCATACAATGGATCCAGTTTATCCTGGACTAACTGATAAGATAATAGACTTAGCACAATTTATAGATACAAGTATATTAGAAAAAAATAAAGCAGAGATAATTCAAGCCAAAGCAAATAATAAATATGCCTATAGAAAGGCTTTTAAATATTTTAAAGCTGCAAAGATGATACTAGAAGAAATAGCAGAAGATAACAGGTTAAACCTAGACACTAAAGGAATAAATGCTGAAAGTAAAAAGTTGATAGAAAAGATTTTTTCTAAGGAAGGGAGACCTATAATTTCTAATGGGTTTGAAGAAAGACATTTATTTTCTACAGCCTATA
>CAYMGW010000101.1:0-5384 GCA_964390085.1 uncultured Tissierella sp. | reverse complement strand
AGATATATATTATATCAATGGAGATATAGGTACAGGAAAATCTACTTTACTAAATAGAATATTGGAAGAAGCAAGATTAAGAAACTATCAATTAGAAGTATACCATAATTCCTTAATACCAGAGAAAATCGAATCTATATATATCAAAGAATTAGATCTAATAGTGACATCAAACAAACATGGAGAAACTTTCGCAAAAACAAAAATTGAGCTAAATAAATATTTTGATAACAGTAGATTAAACAAAGAAGATTATCAAATGTTTAATTTGCTAGTAGATAGAGGAGTTCAGAGCTTAAATGGAGCAAAAGAAAATCATTTTATTTTAGAGAAATCTTATAGACCATCTGTAGATTTTTCGGGAGTAATTAAAGTTAGAGAAGAAATATATAAAGAAATTTTAAGCTATAGATAAAATTAAGGGTTAGAGAAATTATTCTCTAACCCTTAATTTCCTTATGTTTTTTAATCTTCTCAAAAGCTCTATTTAACAATTTTTCTAAATCTTCTAATGAACATCCACCTTGGACTGTTTGAGGACTACCTCCACCTTTTATATCAAATTCCTCCGATATTTCTTTGAAAATATCCTTAAGATTTATATTTAAATTCTTTGATATACTAATCAAAAATTGTCCTTTATCTTCATATTTAGAGCCGTAAATTTGAACAGAATTGCTTATATTATTTAAATAACTTGATATTCCATTGATTTCCTTTAAATCTACATCATCAAATATCTTAGAAATAAAAGGTATATTACCTATTTTAATGGAATTTCTTAGTAGTTCCTCGGCTTTATATCTAAGAAGCTCTTCTCTTAGAGATCTATTCTTTTTTTCTAGTTCTTCCTTTTGACTATATAATATTTGTACTTTTTCAAATACATCAAGATCTTTTGAAGACAATAGCAAACCAATATCTTTAATAGCCCTATTTTTCCACATATAATCTAAAAGAGCTCTATTTCCACAAACAAATTCAATTCTAACATTACCTTTATATTTTTCCCATTTTCGTATTTTAATTAAACCTATTTCTCCAGTATTTCTTAAATGAGTACCTGCACAAGGGGAGAAATCTATATTATCAATTTCAACAATACGAATATTAGAATTTACAGTAGGTTGTTTTCGTACAGGGATTTTCTTTATATCATTTTTTTCAATATAATAGGATTTAATTTCAAAATTTGAATAGATTATTCTATTTGCATATATTTCTATTTTTTCTGCTTCGTCCTCTGATAGTTCTGGTAAAGTAACATCAATATATACATAATCTTGTCCTATATGAAAGCCAACAGTTTCTCCATTATATAGTTTATAGAATGCTGCGGATAGAAGATGTTGACCAGTATGTTGCTGCATATTATCTAGTCGATTTTCCCAATCTATATTTAACATTACTTTATCACTCTGGATATTTTCTTTTACCACATGAATTATATCTGAGTTTTCTTCATAAACCTCCAATACCTGTACACCATTTATAGTACCTTTGTCCCCAGGTTGTCCTCCAGATAGATGTGGATAAAAAATAGTCCTATTAAGCTTTATATAATATTTACCATCTTTATAGATTTTATCAACTATTCGTGAATCAATTTCCCTTAAGTAAGGATTATCTAAATAAAGTTTATGAGCCATTTGCTTTCATTCCCTTCGATATTATATATAATATATTACCATAAAAAAACAAAAACAATAATAAAATATTAGTTTATTGTGTTATAATCATATAAACAACGGATTGAGGTGGTAGATTATGCCAGATGGTAGTCTATTTGTTCTTTTAGGATTAATACTTATGATTTGGAGTTTAAATAGAATGCATAGAAAAAAGTAAATTGGAGGCTTCTATGGATAGACCTTTTGTAATTATAACAATTCCATTAATTTTAGGGATTATCCTTTCTTATTACTTTAGTTTTAATATGGTTATGATTTTCATTCTAATTGCCTTAAGTGTAGGAGTTTATATTATTAATCTTATAAAAGATAATTCCAATGTTATAATGTTATTTGTTATATTTATTCTATTAGGGATGCTCCTTGGAACTTATAATATAAATAATAGTTTACTTGTGAAAAAAATAGATGAGGATGTTATACTTAAAGGTATAGTTAATGAAGTTTTTTGGAAAGATGAAGAGCAAGGCAAGTATATTGTTAATATCAATGGGATAAAAGATAGCTCAAATTTTACTAAAGTAAATGAAAAAATAGTATTAAAGGTAATAGGAGATAAGACAGTTGAACTAGGGGATAAAGTAATTTTTAGTGGAAGGTTAAAAAAGCCTCTAAAAAATACAAATCCAATGCTTTTTAATTACAAGCTAAATTTACTATCAAATAAAATACATACAACAATGACTATAAAAGAGTATTCCATACTAGAGATTAATAGTAGGGCTCAATCTCTAATGTATAAAATGAAAGCTAATTTTAGAAAAAACATTGAATCTATATTTGATAATAATTTAAATGAAGAAAACAGCTCTCTAATGAAAAGTATAATATTAGGGGAAGACTCTTATCTAGAAGAGGAAAATATTGAAAAATATAGACAATTAGGACTAGCTCATATACTAGCCGTATCAGGGTTACATATAGGAATAATAGCTGGAGCTTTAATTTACTCTTTTTCTCATTTAGGCATAAATAGGAAACAAAATATAATTATAACCTTAAGTATTATTTGGTTTTATGGATATCTTATAGGGTTTCCACCATCTTTACTTAGAGCAAATATAATGTTTAGTATACTTTTCTATGGCAACTCTTTGGCGGAGCCTTATGATTCTATTAATGTCTTATTTTTTGCAATGTTTGTTTTGTTAATTATAAATCCCATGTGGCTATTTAATGTAGGATTTCAACTTTCTTTTATGGCAACATTTTCAATAATTTATTTTACTCCGAAGCTTCAGAAGTTCTTTTATCCATATAGAAATAAAACAACCTATGCTTTATCTGGATTATTAGGAGTTCAGGTAGGACTATTGCCAATACAAGCTTATTATTTTAACCAGATATCAGTTTTAAGTATATTTTCTAATTTAATTATAGCCCCTATATTATCATTAGCTTTAATTATAGGAGCAATTATGGTAGTTGGACATTATTCCATATCTATATTTAATCCAATAATAGGAAATATATTGAATTTGATTTTATCAATACAGTTTAGATTGGTGAATTCATTATACAAAGTACCCTTTGGAATAATAAGATTACATTCACCAGGAATTATGGAGATTCTTTTGTATTATATTTTGGTACTTATAATATTTAAAGTTATAAAAGTAGAAAAAATTAGTTTTAATATTAAAAAGGTTATTATATATTATTTAGTTGTTTTAATATTATTTAATTCCATATTGTTCTTTAATGATAATTCCATTGAAATACAATTTATAGATGTAGGTCAAGGAGATTCAATTCTAATCAACACCAGAAGGGGAAGCTATTTAGTAGATACAGGAGGAAGTATACTGGATTCCTTTGATGTTGGAAAGAACATCACACTACCATACCTACAGAAAATTGGTATAAATAGACTTAAAGGAGTTTTTATAACCCATTTTGATCATGACCACAGCAAAGCTTTACCTCTTTTAATGGAGAATATAAGAATTGAAAATATTTTGATATCCTATGAAGATAATGAAAATAAAGTCTATAATGAAATTAAAGATAGAAGTATACCACTAATTATATTAAAAGAAAATGAGCTAATATGGTTGGATAAAAATACGTCCATAAAGGTTTTAAGTCCCAATAAAGACTTAATAAAAAGAGAGTTAAAAGGAAACAATCTTTCCCTAGTATTTTTACTTTCCTATTATGATAAAGAGATTTTATTTACTGGGGATATGGAGAAAGAAGTAGAGTGGAAATTGATAGATAAAATTGAAAAGCCAATAGATATAATAAAAGTGCCTCATCATGGAAGCAATACTTCATCCTCGGAAGAGTTGCTAAATAAGATAAAGCCATCTATAGCTATAATTTCTGTGGGAAGAAATAATTTTTATGGTCATCCTAATAAAGAAATAATAGCTAGATATGATGAATTAGGTACTAAAATATATAGAACAGATACTATGGGAATGATTAAAATAATATTAAATAAAGAAAATATGGAAATCCAACCTTTTATAAATGACAAATTAAAATTAGTAGAGCTACTAAATAAAAATTTATTAGGCTTTAGCTTTTATATATCATATTATTTACTATCTTATATTTTAATAAAAATTTATTTACATCTGGAAGGGGAGTTGACAGTCAGTGAATTATAGTGAATTTATAAACTCTATAAAAAAAGATAATTTATTGCCAGTATATTTTTTTACAGGGGCTGAAGAATATCTTATGAATAATGCTATTAAAATCCTAAAGGATAAATATATTGATCCTTCCTTTGAGGCATTAAATTATATAATAATAGATGGAAAAGAAATAAAGTTTGATAATATATTGAATGCATGTGAAACTCTTCCATTTATGGCAGCAAAAAAAATAGTTATTGTAAGAGATATAAGTGAAATTATGGAAAATGGGGAAAGTGAGCTAGATAAGATAATGAGCTCCTATGTAGAAAAGTTAGATAATTATCTTTGCTTGATTATAATGGATAGGTCAAATAATCTGAAGAAAACAAGTAAGCTATATAAAACTATTAGTAAACTAGGAGGAGTAGTGGAGTTTACCAGATTAAAAGGTAAGGAGCTAAATTTATGGGTGGAAGGTAAATTAAAAAAGCAGAATAAAACTATGTCAAATGTAAATTTGAATTATTTTATTCAATCTTCTACCTATAGTGATTACAATAGTGAAAAAACCCTTTATGATTTAGAAAATGAATTGTTGAAGGTAATTAATTACACTTCAGGTAAGGAAATAGTGAAAGAAGACATAGATTTAGTATTAACCAAAACCTTAGATACCAATATATTTAATTTACTTGCTAGTATAAACAAGAAGGATAGCGATTCAGCTTTAAGAATATTTAATGAAATGTATATATCTAATGAGCCAGTTCAGAAAATATTAGTTATGATTATTAGACAAATTAGGCTTATGTTAGGATATAAATTATATAGGGAAAAGGGATATACTGAAGGAGATATACAGGAGAAATTGCAGATAAAACCCTATGAATTCAAAAAAATATCCAAAGAGTCTTATAATTTTACTGAAAAACAGCTTAGAACAGCTTTGGATTATATATTAGAATTAGATATAAAACAAAAGACTAGTTCTCATGACGAAAAACTAGCTCTTGAAATGTTAATTATTAATTTATCTTATTCAATATAAAGACAAAAAAACTTCGGCCACCCGAAGTTTTATCTACTTTAATTACATTGCACTATT
>CAYMGW010000100.1:0-7756 GCA_964390085.1 uncultured Tissierella sp. | reverse complement strand
CTAAAAATCTGAAGGGATTAGATATCTTTTATTATTACAAAAAGGAATAAATCAACCAATAGTATGGTTAACTTAAATAAATAATAAATGATTAATAATCCACTTCAGAACATTTTTACACGGAAAATAAACCTATCCAGTAGGTATTATTATCTCAAATTCAAATTGTTCCTTTAAATTAAGTGAATTATATTCTCATTATTGCAATTTCCATCCTTTTATATCGTTTATTTTAATTAAAGGTTATCATAAATTAATTGGTTTTGCAAGGGATTTCACCAAAACAGGAGAAATGCCTATGACCCTGTTAGCTTTATCTTAATCCTTTAAAAATTTTATTAAATCTTTATCTATATTACTTTGATGATAACAAAAGAATACATAATCTGGACTTTTTTCTTCTATTATTTCATTATAACTATAATTCTCATTATAATACCTAGGATCAATAATTATTAATTCACTAAAAATTATACTCATAGGATCCACCATTGCATTAAAATATGAGTCCTTGAATACTAAAACTTTTTTATCAATAATAGGATTTTTATTGGTAATTCTAATACAACTAAGGTTGTAAGTATATATGTCATTATATCCAACTATATCTCTGTTAATATTTGGTGCAATTATTTCTTCTCGCTTTACTTGTTCTGTGTTATCTATTGATTTATAATAAATCAAATCTTGAGTGTCAATAATCTCATATACATCAGGAATATCAGTATTCTTAATGTTTCCTGAAAATCTTCTTTCTAAATCTCCATTAAAATATTTATCTTTATATTCTACTCTTCTAAGTTTATCTTCTGCAGCTTTAAATGTTTCATAATCTTTGATGCGATTAATCATTAACTCAAAAACCTTAAAAGCCCCTTTCGCATTCCAATGAAAATCTGATTGGTAATAATAGTTTCTTCTTTCTTCTGGAGAATACTCATCTAATAATTTATCCAATACATCCACAATATTTAATTCTTCTATATCCTCTAACCTTTTCTTTAATATTTCATTATTATCTTTACTTATATTACCATCTATATATCTTGGATATAAGTCCGCCAACATTGCAGTTTTACTTGGAAAAATTACATAATAAAAATCTACATCTTTGTTTTTATTTACAACTTCCTTTATGGAATTAGCTACACCATTAAGATAACCTTCATCAACTTTGTAATCTCTAACAAATATCCAATTTTCAAGAACAATTGTATTCCTAATTTTTATCTTTTTCTCCATTAATTGCACTTTAGTATATATATCCAACAACTTATTTCTACTAGGAAATTGATCTACAACATAATTATCAAATTCACCTGTAAACTCTTCAATATTTTTTTTATTTAATACAGGAAAACTTTGTAACTTTCTATTTTCTATTGTACTAATTTCATTATCTGGTTCTATCATTCCTATTATAGGTATGATAAATATTATAGCTAAAAAACTAATAATCAATAAATAATTGTTTTTTTTCATATTAAGCTCCTACCTATACTTAAAATCTAAAATATATAAATGGATTATATGTAGAATTTACTAGATAAATCGTCGACATTATTAATAGAGAGATATAAAATATTGTGTCAACCAAATCTATTTTACTTCTATTTAATTCTATTTTTTTATATAATCTATTGACCAAATTACCTAATAATGGCGTTGCCAAAACAAAAGAAATAAATAAAAGAATTATATTATCATGTAGATTTATTCTACTCTCTATATCTATTAATCCTATATTTCCTATATTAAATAAAGATTTTAAATAATCCAAAGAAAGATAAATCTCTTCAATTCTAAAAAATATCCAGCCTATTACAACCAGGATAAAGGTAATTATCATATTTATATATGATGGTATATTTTCCCTTAAGTCCTTAGTAATTCTCTCTATAAACAATAATACTCCAAAATAAAGCCCCCAAATAATATAATTCCACGAAGCTCCATGCCACATTCCTGTTAAAAACCATACAATAAATAAATTCCTTATGTTTTTTATTTTACTTAACCTATTTCCTCCTAAAGGAATATAGACATAATCTTTAAACCATGTGCCTAAAGAAATATGCCAACGCCTCCAAAATTCAGTTATACTTTTGGAGATATATGGATAATTAAAGTTTTCTTCATATTCAAATCCGAACATTTTTCCTAATCCAATTGCCATATCTGAGTAACCACTGAAATCGTAATATATCTGGAAAGTATAAGCTATTATTCCAAGCCAAGAAGATAAAAGAGTCAAATTTCCTCCTGCTTCAAAACTAGCATTAGCTAAAGATCCAAGGGAGTTTGCCAAAAGTGTCTTCTTTCCTAACCCTAATAAAAATCTTTTAATACCTTCTGAGAGTTTTTTAGATGTATGAGTTCTATATTTTATCTGTTCATTAACAGTATTATACCTAACTATTGGTCCTGCTATTAATTGAGGAAAAGCTATCACATATAATGCCAAATCCGTAATTTTCTTTTGAACTGGTACTTCTTCTCTATATACATCAATAACGTAACTTAAAGCTTGAAAAGTAAAAAAAGAAATACCTAAAGGCAATCTAATATTTGGTACAGGAATACTAATATTAAATATATTATTAATTGTATTTAGAAAAAAACCAGTATACTTAAAAACTCCTAATAAACCAATATTAAAGATAGAAGCAAATATCATTATACTTCTCTTCTTTATTTTTTTATTTTCTAATAATACTCCAAAAATGTAATTTGCTATAATAGAAATAATTATTAATAATATGTATTTAATTTCTCCCCAAGTATAAAAAAATAAACTTGCCAATAAAAAGAATAAGTTTTTGTATTTATCTGGAATTAAATAATATATCAATATAACTATAGGCAAAAAATAATATATGAAAGTTATACTACTAAATACCATAATTTCCTCCATGCTAATATTAATCATAATAAAAATCCCATAGATAACTATAAGTTAACAAAAGTTCAGTCATTTAAATTATCTATGGGATTTACATATAACAGATTAAACTATTCTTCTATTATTAATTTAATAAAAAGAATTAATTTTGTCAAATGACTTTGTTATACCTGATGAATCACTACCCGCCCAATAAAATACTGTTGGTTTTGATTTTAAACTACTAAAAGTACTAACATATTCGCCATAAAGAGTTTCTGCATTTGGTTTATATGGATCATATTCCATTTCATATCCTATTTGTGTTGTAGAAACTTTGCTTGCAATAACTTTAACACCATCTCTATATTTAACTGCATTACCTTCTACACTATATTTAACACCATTTAGATTTCCAGTAGAAGCTGTTGGATCATAAACTTCTGGTACAAATACATAGTCGGTTGCATCACACGTTCTAAACTTGTCTTCATAGCTGTTAAGCAAACCATATTGTGTTGAAAAAATAGTTATAGCTTTCATAAAAAACTTCCCCCTTTCTTTAATAACCTTTGGATAAGCTCTTATGATAAAGTATTTATGTACTGTAAGCTTCATAATTTCAATCAACTATCTAGATGGTTAATTTATAATTAAAATAATTATTAAATTATTTTAATTAACTAAATTTTATCACAACTTAGTTAATTTTCCAACGAAAATATTAACATAATATTTCGTCAAAAGCAGACAAATTATGCATCCACTTATGCTACCTATTCAAAAACCACCCTATTAATTCTGTACTAATACTTATAGACTTTCTATACTTACCTGGTATTTCCTCTTTTGAAAACCATTTTGCATCTACTATTTCATCGTTATCTACTTTTATCTCACCTTCAAGATACTCTGCTGTAAAACCTATCATCATTGAATTTGGAAATGGCCATGGTTGTGAGCCAAAGTATTTTATATTATGTACCTTTATACCTGTTTCTTCAAACACTTCTCTCTTTACACATTGCTCAAAGGTCTCTCCCATTTCAACAAACCCTGCTAATATACTATACATTCCTTCAGGGAACAATCTATTATGTGCTAGCAATAGCTTATCCCCCTTTGTAATGGCTACGATAATTGCAGGAGATGTTCTAGGCCATACCATGTGATCACAGACAGTACAAATCATTGCTCTATCATTTCCACTAACTTTCATAATCATCTTAGAACCGCAAATTCCACATCTTTGGTTAGCCCTTACATAATCCAATAAAAGTAAGGCCTTGGCCGATACTAAAAAATCATCTTGACTTATATTTTTTGAATATGTCCTTAAATCTATAAATTTATAGTTTTCCTGTACAAGTTCTTTTATTTCACCACAATAACAATTTATTCCATTATAGGCACCTAAGCATTGAAAATAATCTATCTGTGGGTTGAATTTTTCCAAACTCTCCCTATTCGGTATAATATATTGTTTATCTTTTACTTCTACCATAAGCCTATCTTCATTAAATAAATATAAACAATCCTTATTATGCTCATCATACAAAGGTTCCTTTGAAGGTTCAAATTTTATATAATTATCCATATCTCATCTCACCTAATCGTTTTGTTCTTCTAAAAAACATTTTCTACAAAGTGGCTCATATTCGTCTGTTGCCCCTATAACTATTCTCTCTTGAGCCTTAGTTTTTCTATGACTTACCCAGGCATCGGTTCCACATTTAGCACATACTGCATGATGCTTATATAGATAATCTGCAATTGGCATTAATTCCTTTACAATTTCAAAGGCTTGTCCCGAAAAGTCCATATCAAGTCCCGCCAATACTACGGTTACATCTTTTTCTAAAAACTTATTGATAGATTTAATTATATCTTCTATATTTCCACCTAAGAATTGTAACTCATCTATAGCTATAACATCTGGATTATGCGTCTTACAATATTCGCATATTTCAGATATATTATTTACCATTACTGCATTTAATGTTGTATTATCATGGGTTCTTATTTCTGATCTAGGATATCTAGTGTCTACTGATGGCTTAAAAGCAACGGTTTTATACCCAGCTATATTAAATCTCTTTACATCCTTCTCTAAACTAGAGGTTTTTCCAGAAAACATAGAACCTGTATGCATGATTAATTTTCCTTTGTACTGATGCAAAATAATCCCTCCATTTAAATTATTACTGATTTATTATATCATCTTTTATTACTTTCCACAAAATTAATATTTTTTTGTAATCTCACATATTTCTTTCCTTAAGAATACTATAAAGTACTATATATTACTCTTGGGGAGGGATACTATGGATGAAACAATTGTAGTTGAAATTAATAATATCGGGATGATATATCATACATTAGATGGAGAAACAGAAGCTATTAGAGATATAAATTTAAATATATTAAGAGGTGAAATTGTTGGAATAGTTGGACCCAGCGGTTGTGGAAAATCTACCTTGCTCTCAATAATAGCTGGTCTCATTGAGCCAAGTGCAGGAAATGTATTGATAAATGGTGAAGAGGTATCTAAATCTAATAGAAATATTGGTTATATGTTTCAAAAAGATCAACTATTAGAATGGAGAACTATTGTACAAAATGTAGTATTAGGATTAGAAATTCAAGGAAAATTAAATCCAGAAAATTATAAAACAGCAAAGGAAATGCTGGAAAACTATGGACTAGGTGATTTTATATATAGCTATCCAAGTCAATTGTCAGGTGGTATGAGACAAAGAGTAGCTTTGATTAGAACTCTTTTATTAGAACCTGATTTACTTCTTTTAGATGAGCCTTTCTCTGCTTTAGATTATCAGACAAGACTAGCAATAGCAGATGAAATTGGAGTTATATTGAAAAAAGAGAAAAAAACAGGATTATTAGTAACCCATGATATAGCTGAAGCCATTAGTTTATCTGATAGAGTAGTTATCTTATCAAATAGACCTTCTACCATAAAAGAAGTAATTGATATAAAGCTAACTTGTCCAGATGGATGTAGAACGCCACTAAAATGTAGGGAAGCTCCTGAGTTTCGATATTATTTCAATAAAATATGGAAGGAGCTGGATGTTCATGTCTAATAAAAACATTTCTAAGGAACATGAAAATTATCTAATTAGTATAAAAAGAAAAAATAGAAACATATTGTTAACTCAAATAAGTATTTTAGTCTTAGGCCTTTGTTTATGGGAAATAGCTGCACATTTTAAATGGATAGATACTTTTCTAACCAGTTACCCATCACAGATATGGAGACTATCCCTAAATTATGTAAAACAAGGGAATCTCTTTCACCATGTTGGGATCTCAGTATTTGAAACCATAGTAGGATTTTTGGGAGGGACATTATTAGGCATGGTTGTTGCCATTGGACTTTGGTGGTCAGATTTTTGGGCTAAAGTATTGGACCCATATCTAGTTATGCTAAATAGCCTACCAAAAACAGCCTTAGCACCTATTATAATTATTTGGGTTGGAGCAGGATATTCTGGTATCATAGTTACTGCTATTACAGTTTCAATAGTGGTCACTATAATGAATATGTTTGCAAGCTTTACAGCTGTTGACGAAGATCAAATTAGGCTGCTAAATACCTTTGGCGCTACTAAACTACAGATTTTCCAAAAGGTCGTCTTACCTTCTTCCATACCTACACTTATGAGCACATTAAAAATAAATATTGGATTATCTTGGGTAGGGGTAATTGTAGGAGAATTTTTAGTATCTAAGGCAGGGATAGGATACTTGATAGTCTATGGTGGTCAGGTATTTAAACTAGATATTGTAATGATGAGTGTATTCATATTAGCATTTATATCTGTTTTGATGTATAAGCTAATTGCTATATTAGAAGATAAATTTAAAGGATGGTAGAAATTTAGAAATTAAAATAAGTTCACTTTTTGGTGCCAGGCACCAAAAAGTGAACTTATTAATTTTCATCTTATTTAACTGGATTCCTAAAAGAACAAGGAAGCTCAACTAAACACTTGCCACAAACATCTGCAAATCCAATTTCTTTATGGACTTCCCCATTTATCAAGCACATTTCATAACATAAATGTCTATTAAATCCATCTAACTTCAATGCGTCATTGACACATCTATCTGCACATTTTTTGCAACTGCCATTATGTTTATATAGACAATTTTCTTTATCTCTTCTTATTGTTGGCTCTACTTTTAGATTTGTGACTACAGTACCTATTCTACCACAACACCCTTTTTCAGTAATTAGCATATTATTTAATCCAAATTTTCCAAGTCCAGCTATGTATCCTACATGCCTATGGGACCAGTCACTAATTAGTTTTTCTGTATCAAAATTATGTGTTGCTGGCACAACTTCAAGACTATAGCCCAATTCCCCTAATTTTTCTTTTAGATGTTTGTTTATTTCTGCAATAATTTTATTTGTTTCTATATATGCAATTGCCCATTCCTTAGAGCTATGTCTTCCTTCAATATTACTCTTTGGTATATGCTCTTCAAATGGTAGAAAATAAGCAATTACTGTTTTTGCATCACCAAGTAAATCTTGAGGCAATAAATGGGTTGGACTTACTACTTCTTTTAATTTGTGAAACATTATATCCTCTGTATCAGCATAAGCAATCAATGGTTCTTTCCATTTTGTAGTTATGTCCTCATTATTCTGATAGCTGAAAACAAATTCTTTTATAATATTTTCAATTATTTCTTTCACGCTATCTACCCCCTTATTGATGATTATTTATATTCTACTACCTTTATCTCCACCTTTTCCATAACAACTGGGTCAACTGGCTTATCATTTGCCCCTACTTTTAAATTAGCAATTTTATCTACTACATCCATTCCTTCAAATACCTG
>CAYMGW010000099.1:0-7761 GCA_964390085.1 uncultured Tissierella sp. | reverse complement strand
TTATTAGGTTTTGAAATTGAAAAGATATCGCCATCTATATTTTTCAATATTGCGGGACTATTAATAAAACTAAATCTACTTTCTGGTATATCCATTTTCATTAAATGATTTGACAGTTCATCAGGTAGCATTAGGTTTAAAGAGTACATAGCATTTATAATATATTTTTTAGCTGTTGGTTCTAAAGTTTGTCCAGCATTAGCTAATGCTAAATGTTGTATTAAAGTTTTTATGTTATTATCCCAATTTCCATCTATTTCTGAAACGTTAGCAATGTTGGTTATTAACTCATGGGCAGATGTTTTTACCATATTCTCCCACATGAGAAGAATACAAAGAGCATTAGCTTCTTTTAATTTTTCATTTATATCAAGTATTAGTTCTTCAACAGCATTTTCCTTTATCTGGATTGTGTCTATAGTATTATATATTCCTAAATTCTCGAGCATACTTAAAATCTCACTCTGAATTGTTTTATTAATTTTACTATTTAATGCAGTTGCTATTTCTTGATAAGGTTTATTCTCCTCAGCAGTTACTTTTATATATTTGCTTTTTTCCATATTAACTATTAGATATGGTTGTGGAATATTAGTTAGTTTTGAAAGTTCGTTTTTGAAACTCTCCAAGTATTCATTATCATGCTTACTCCATATAAACAGAATATAGGGTCCATTTTCTTCAGAGATTGAATGTTTTAATAGTGTGAAAAGATTAGCATTTATAGTATGTGAATCAGTAACAGGTGAAAAACGCATATCCAAGATTACTAGTCTTATGCCTTTTAGGGTCTGTTCTGGCTTAGTATCTACATTTCCATTCCAATAAATTGTAAAAACTCCATTCTTAGAAAGTGCTTGGATAACAGGTAGTGCTTCATCGTAATTATCATCTATTATAAGTGCCTTATCAAGAATACTATTGTTCATTTGGAACCTCCTTAAATGAAAGTGCAATTATTGCCCCATGTTTATATTCATCAGGGATTTGTAAATCACCATACTCTGGAAAAAAGAGTTGACCATTATGTTGTTTCATTATTTCACTTACTAAGTGGAGACCTAGTCCCATGCCCCCAGGTTTATCAGTTATAAAAGGACTAGTTGCTACATCAGTAGGTATTGTAAAACCTTTTCCATTATCTGCAATGATTATGCTTATATATCCTGCGATATCTGAGGTAATATCAAAGTAAATCTTTTTATTAGGTACATTGGCATAGTGTAGCCACCATATAGAATTATCTATAATATTAATAATACTACTTA
The DNA here is from genome assembly GCA_964390085.1 of uncultured Tissierella sp. Lineage (GTDB taxonomy): Bacteria > Bacillota > Clostridia > Tissierellales > Tissierellaceae > Tissierella. The sequence continues at coordinate 6,493 of CAYMGW010000099.1, read as the reverse complement.
CAATAAGATTTTCATTTCCTTTTACTGTATAATTATGCATATTATTTAAGTATTGCTTATCTATTGTAATTTCATGAGCAGATAACCTAAAGTCGACCATGAATAATGACTGCTCTATTGTTTTTTTAAGATTAAATAATTTTATTGATTTAGATTTAATCACTGATGCATAACCATCAGTTAATGTACCTAAACGTTGGACCAAAATTTTAATATGCTCTGATGTTTGTTCTGCTACTACAGCATAGTTAAGCTCAGAAATTATTTTATCGATCTCATGTAAAACTATGCTCATACTCAAGCCAGCACTAGAGCTTTTTTGATATATTTCAGTAATGTGCTTATAATCTTTCTCAATATTTTTTAAGCAACCGAAAATTTCATTTTTCAACTTTTCATCTGATATTTTTTGTGTGACCTTTTCTTTTAGCAATTCAACTTGTGCAACTACAGGTTCTGATTTTGAGGTGGCGCCATAGTACTTTTTTAAGTATTGCTTGTCTAAAGCACGATCTCTTTCAAATTTTTGAATAGCAAAAAGAACTGCTTCTTTGAATGTCTCATATGATGAATCTTCAATAAAACCTTCTCGATTTGTCTTTTCTCTTAAATCAGAACTTTTATCACGATTTAGATTTATACTACCTAGAACTAAAGTGTTGCTTATCTTATCTCCAGGGGCATTGACACGACTTTTACCTAGACCTAGCCAATCATGATCTGTAGAAGAATATATCTTTATATTATCTCTATAAACAAATATTCCACCATTTTCATTTAAGTAAGTTTTTAATCCTCTTATATCACTGACACCCATTTTTAAAATAGATGAATCTAAATCAAAACTTAACAATTCTATTTCGATATCTCCTATATTATGATTATCTAAATTTATAGGTTCATGTTCCTTTCTAGTTTTTCCGTTTTCAAGCTTTCTTCTAATTTCATTAGTCATATTAATTTCGTTAATAGAGTTTACCCTTGTATCCAACTTTGTCATTGACTTCCAAGGCATAAAAGTGTATTTATAATTTTGGATCTTATCACCTGATAATGTCATTTTAGCCTTAAATAGTGCGTAGTCTTTTATATCATCGAATTTAACTAAATCTTTTAACCATTCTTTTTTATCAGTATCAAATATAATATTAAAAGAATCTGTTGATTCAAATGGAGAATTCAAAGATATAATTGAACGATACAAATCTCTTACTTTACCACGAGTCCAGTTTAACTTTAGTTTTTCAATAATAATTTTAGTACCAGTAAAGCTGTTATTTAAAAACTTTTGTGTAGGACTGCGTACTCCTATCTCAATGGGTACATCTTCTAAATACTTATTTGAATCAAAAGTTGTCCAATCAATTTGTAAATAAACTTCATCATTATTTTCAGCACGAGTTATTAATGTAATTTTATTGCCTAATTTATGAACACCAAATCTTCCGATTCCTTTTTCTCCCATTGGTAATCTATTTAATTTGCTACGTATACTTTTTTCTATCATTTCTTTTAATTTCTTTTCTTTGTTATCTGTGCCTGGCTCCATCCAACTATTTTTGACTGTATTCAGTGACATCCCATCTCCGTTATCTTCTATAATTATGATACTAGATTCTAGATTATCCAAATTATTCATCGTTATTTTAACATCTCTAGCATCAGCATCGTATGAGTTTTTTATAAGTTCTAATACAGCAATATTTTCATCTTTTATTAATTGATCTCCTAGTTGTGACATCAGTCTAGCTCTTGGTTTGAATACTACAGATTCAGTCATTTTAACCCTCCATTTTTAGAATCCTTACACTATTAGATTAATAGTTTTATATTATTTGGTTCTTATTATATATTATTTGTATGATAATTTTATTATTAGTATATTAAATAGTTTTATCTATATAAATTAGGTAGATTTACATTAAAAATATATAAAGATAATATTTCACTTTCAACACTTAGTACTATAGAAACACATTTTTTCCTTTCTGCTTACAATGAGCTTTATTTCTGCTGGTGAATCAGGCAATATATACTTTGTAAAATTTTCAAATTTATTTACACAACTATCAGAAGAAGGTTTCGATTCCAAGGTACCGTTTATTAAAATAAATGGTCTACATAGAGAATCTCTCTTTTTTTAGCCAGTTCTTCACCTAAAGATATTATAAAGATATTTAACAATATAAGAAGTATCCAATAATATATTCTCCTTTATTAATATTCAATGATAACGATTTAACAGGTCTTGATAATATTATATATAAATTTAGATATCCGAATTTTTCCATATAAATAGACAAAAAAATAATTAAAAAATCTATTCCTTTCGGAATAACATTTCTTAATTATTATGTCATATTACCTATGATGCTTGTTCTGCTCACTTTCCCTTAAGTTCCCTAACTAATTTTAACTTTTCTTTTTCAATACCCCTGTTTAGTCTAAAGTAGCCAATTCATCAGAAGAATTACTATTTCTTTTCTGCATATCTCTGAGTTTTAGTAATTTTATATAAGCTTCTAAATCTTCTTGGCTTTCTGGGGAGAGGTTACTTATTTCTTTGGAAATAGAGTCTTCATCCACATAAGGATTAGGAATATTGCTACGACCTAGCAAATAATCAGTAGTAACCTTAAAAAGATCAGCTATCTTGCCAAGCACTTCTTGATCTGGAAATCTTGTATTAGTTTCATACTTAGATACTGTAGAATAAGAAACATTAAGCTTACTAGCCAAATCTTCGCGTGTTAAATTATTTTTTTCTCTTATATGTTTTAATCTTTGCCCAAAATCCATAAGTTCACCCCTTAAACTCATGTTAGCATAAAGGAAATAAAATCAAAATATCAATGGACGAAATGTGCAAAATAGTATTGACAATGGACAAGTGGTCCATTATAATAGAATCAAGATTGGACAGTTCGTCCAAAATGGAGGTTTTAATTTGAGAGAAAAATTAAAAAAGCTTAGAAAAGCAAAAAATATATCTGTTGAACAAATTGCTAAAGAACTAAATATATCTAAATCTTTTTATTACAAGATAGAATCTGGTGATAGAAATCCAACTATAATTCTAGCCAAAGATATTTGTAAATTATTTGGTGTTGATATGGATGAGATTTTTTAACAATAACATATACAAATAAAATAGGTAGGTATTTATTTATTAAATAATATTATCTCATAAATGAATATATCTGTAGAGTGTAAAGATATTCTAAATTTAGACAGATTTTGACATTACATATAGTGTTTTCTGGAAGAATTATTTACTGATATTTTTTTAAATATCAATTAGGATATTGAAAAAGAAGAGGCAAGAAATTTTTGAAAAATTTTTAAAGATGGACAAGCTTTGATTTATATATGCAGGACTAATAATGTTTATATTTTAAAGAAATAAAAGACTGCATATTTAAATATATAAATTTAATTTGAGTATCTGAACTTTGAAAATTAAATAGAAATATAACAGGTACGTTACCCTTGCTGCTTTAGAAGAGAAAAGCGAAATAGTGGACGGAGAAATCCATGCTAACACTAAAAATAGACTGGTAATCTATATCGCGATGATCAGTGAGGGGAAAATAATGATACTTCCACTTAGTCCTAGGAGATCCCATGGAGAGTGGCTCGTACATAGTAGGAGAGTGCGATAATATTGGTTGTGATGACGGTATTATGGCATTATGATATATGCTAACCACATATAGCCTGGTATATTAATTGTACATATAAATTAACACAACATATTTGTTTGACATAAATTTTCAAATTAAGTATAGTAATATTAAAGATAGGAAACTATCACAGATGTAGTGCTAGTTCAAAACTGTTGTAATTTTAAGCTACTAGAAGAAAAATGTTTAGGATATCCAATTTATTTAGAATCAATAAAAGAAGCAGCAACTACAATAGATGAAAACATACATATTAATAAAGAAGATCCAGAGGAGCTAGAAATATAGCTCTTTTTTTATTATAGAATTATAAAGAAAATAGGAGGTATTTCTATGAAAATTAAATATTTATCTTGTGATGGAGAAACAGAAGTTGATGAAGAGATTTCAAAAGCAGAATTCTATAGGGGGAGGGATTTAAAAAACTATATGTATTGTGAACGTTCCCCTCAGAGTCCTTATTATGAAGAAGATGGAGATAATTGTTTCGAAGTTAATTGTGATAGTGTTGAATATATAAAAGCTTAAAGTGTACAAGCCTTAAGTCCAAGCAATTGCATTTAAAAAAGAAAGGGGAATATCAATGGAATCTTATGTATTAGACAACTTAATTAAATATCACTGCTTTGAGTGTCATAGTGAGTTTATATTAAGTGAGTATCAAGTTGAAAATTCAACTAAAAAAATAATATGCCCTTATTGTCATGGACAAGATATGGAAGCATATGTTCTCTTAGATGAAGATGACGATTTATTATATGAATTAGGGTGTATGGGAATAGGGCATCACGAAGACACAGAAGAAGCAGCAATAGCGTATGAACAAACTTGGGGAAGAATTAAGGCAATTAGAAAAAAGCAAGAGTCAAATATAAAAGCTACATATATATTCAATTTTTATAAAATTAAGAAATTGAGAAGGAAACTAAAGAAGCTAGAAATTTAGCTTCTTTTTTATATATAAAGATAGAAACTTAATTGTATATCACTACATAATATTTCAAGCATATATTAAATATAAATATTAAATTCTAAGGGGGAATTTAAATGGCAGAGGTGTTACGTGAAAATCAGAGAGTTAATAACAAAGAAGGTTTAATACTCATTGAAAAGAATAGATATGAGAACATTGCAGAAGTAACTCACAAATTTTCAGGAAGCTCAACTATAGAAGAGGTAATGAAAGATATAGTCATATCCAAAGTAAAAGAAAAATGTAAACAATAACCAATAACTTTTATGGTACAATATAGTAAGAAGATATAGGCATGGAGGTATTGGTGTGAATATATATGGCTATTCTAGAATATCTAGGGATGAGGATAAGGAAAACTATGATGCTATAATTACTCAAAATAAAATGATTGAGGGATATTCAATTGGTGAGATAGGATATCCAGTTTTAAAGATATTTGAAGATGATAATGTATCAGGATATACATTTAATAGAGATGGGTTAAATGAACTGAAGAAACTAATAGAAGCAGGTAAGGTGGATATCTTATTAACCAAAGATTTATCAAGAATAGGAAGACATAATGCTAAGACTCTACTTTTCTTAGAGTATTTAGAAGAGTATAATGTTAGGTTAATACTAATACATGATAACTATGATAGTGATAAAGATGATGATGATATTATAGGAATCAAGACTTGGTTTAATGAGAAATATATTAAAGATATCTCAAGGAAAATTAGAGCAAATTTAAGTACTAAACAAAAGCAAGGTGGTTTAATTACAAAAGTACCCTATGGATATATAAGAGATCCAGAAAATAAACATAGACTTATAGTAGATGAGGAAGCAGCAATTATGGTAAAGAGGATTTTTAAGTTCTATCTTGATGGAAATGGTGGTAGACAAATAGCACATATATTTAATGATGAAGGAATACCTACACCATCCAAATATGCCTTTAATAAAACTGGGAAGAAAATAACAGGTAATATTGCAGATAACTGGACGGGTACTCATGTTATGAGAATAATAAAAAATGATGTATATATAGGAAATTTAAGATGCAGAAAGACCCAAAGGAAAAAAATAAATGACAACAGTTCGAGATTGGAAGAAAGTGAACATATAGTTTATGAAAATTACCATAAAGCAATAATCTCAATAGAAGATTATGAATTAGCACAAAAGATAATTAAAAATAGAATTGACAATGATGTAAGAGGAACACAAAATAACAAAGGAATTAATCTATTTATAGGTTTTTTAAAGTGTGCAGACTGCGGTGGAGGATTTATGAAAGTAAATAAGAAACGTAGTGTACCAAGTTATATATGTACTAATAATCACCATCATGGTGCAAACTTTTGTAGTAGCCATAGAATTAGTGAAGAACAATTAAAGCAAATAGTCCTGGACAAATTAGAGTTAATGAAGAAATACATTGAAAAAGGTCTAGATAAGATAGATATAGAAATTAATAACCTAACTAACTTCACTCAAAACTATGATATGATCATTAAAAAGTATATGTTAAAGATTACGGATAAAAAGATGGAAATTAAAAACTATTCTAGGCAATTGGCGCAAGGTATTATTAGTGAAGATATCGCTAAGGATATGATAGAAGAATCCAGTAATCAATTGAAGCAAATGGAGTCTCAATTAGAAGAATTAATAGCTATTCAAGAGACTAATAAAAATATGAAGGAAAAAGCTATTAGCTCTTTAGATATTATTAATGAAATAATAGAAAGTGGAGATTTAACAAGAAGAGATTTAGAAAAACTTCTTAAGAGAATTACTATTAAACAAATTAGCAAACCAAAGCCAGGAATGAAACCTATTTTAAATA
>CAYMGW010000098.1:0-7898 GCA_964390085.1 uncultured Tissierella sp. | reverse complement strand
CAACCCCCGTATCGGACTTTCACCGACTAGTTTACGCCCATGCTGGGCGCACAATTTAATAGGCTGATAACATTTTGTTATCAACCTATATTTTTGAAAAATATCCAATAAAAGTACCAGTAGTTATTGATAATACTTAGCTATCCTTACTGTCTATATATGTTAATGTTTTATCAATACAGCCAAATAATTTTTAACATTACAAGGAGGAGAAAAATGATATTTAAAAAGAAAAGTACCATTATTTTACTTGCATTAATTATTGTATTGGTTATTCCAGGATGTCAAACTAAGATATCTCAAGAATCAAGTAATGAATCCCAAGTTGTTGAAAAAGAGACTGTATATGAAGCTGATGTTATTGTAATTGGAGCTGGCAATGCAGGATTAGCTGCTGCTGTTTCTGCTGCAGAGAGTGGTGCTAGTGTAATTGTGTTAGAAAAAATGCCAATGGTAGGCGGAAATTCAGTTAGATCCGGTGGAGTATATAATGCAGTCCACCCTGAAAAACAAAAACAACAAAATATTGAAGACTCTGAAGAGCTTTTTTATCAACACACTATGGAAGGTGGAGATAACAAAGGTAATCCTGCTTTAGTCTCAACGTTGGTAAAAAATGCTTTAGATGGTTTGCAATGGTTAGAATCATATGGATTAAAGTTTGAAAATACAGTTACTCAAGCTCCGGGAGCTTTATGGGTTAGAAGTCATCAACCTAAAGAACCAGCTGGAGGAAATGGTGTAGTATCGACTTTAAAAAAGGCAGCAGATGACTTAAATGTTGATATTAGACTAGAAACTAAAGCAATAGAACTTTTAACAGATGACAGTGGAAAAGTAATAGGTGTAAAAGCAGAAACTGTAGGAAAGGATAAAAAAGAAATCGAATATAAGGCTAAAAAAGGTGTAGTAGTAGCTACTGGCGGATTTGGTGCAGGGGTAGATATTAGAACAAGATATAATCCAAATTTAACAGCAGAAATACCAACAACTAATCATCCTGGTGCAACAGGTGATGGAATTGTTATGATGGAGAAATTAAATGCAGAATTTATTGATATGGATATTATACAGATACATCCACTTGCCCTTCCTTCAACTGGTGGATTAGAGGGTGGAGCTCGTTATATGGCTGGTATAGAAAATATTATTTTAGTAAACGGCGAAGGCAACCGTTTTATTGCTGAAGATGCTAGAAGAGATACTTTAACTAGCGCTTTATTTGAACACCTAAAGAAAACAGGTGTAGTTTATGAAATTAATGACTCTCAAATTGTAGAAGAAAAAAATCAATGGGGACAAAGTGTAGAAGATCTTATAGAAAAAGGAATAATTATTAAAGCTGAAACTTTAGCTGATTTAGAAAAAGCTCTAAATATACCTGATGGAAATCTACAAAAAACTATCGCTGATTATAATTTAGCTGTAGAAAACAAAAAAGATTCTGAATTAAATAGAGAATTATTTGATAAGAAAATAGAAGTAGGACCATTCTTTGCTGTTTCACGTGTTCCATCAGTTCATTATACAATTGGTGGAGTAAAAATAAATGAAAATACAGAAGTACTTGATAAAGAAGGAAATGTAATAAAAGGTTTATTTGCAGCAGGTGAAGTTACAGGCGGTGTTCATGGAGGAAATCGCTTAGGTGGAAATGGAGTTACAGATACTATTGTATTTGGACGTATCGCAGGAAAGAATGCATCAAAATAATTAAATAATATAAAATTAAAACAATATAAGTAAAATGAAAGAATAGCTCCTTATAGGAGCTATTTTTATGGTAGTATAAAAGTACGGGAACCTTATCTAAACTAGCATAGGCAATCGTAGCACTAAAAGCAAATAAAATAATAACTATAATCCATATTTTCTTTATGTTATCATCTCCTTATCTTATTATTTATTTGCTTATTTTATCATGCTTAGGGGAGTCTTCAATATATTATCTTCATTATATATTCATTACAGATTTAAGGAGATTATTGATTTAAGAATGAACGCAACTTATATGTTTACTTTAATCAATATTTTGGTATAATATAAATAAGGCAATCGGCACCACAAAGGTGTAGTTGCCACAAAGTAAGTTAAATCATTTTAACCACTCTGGTGCTAGCAGGGTGGTTATTTTTTGTCTCTCTCTAAATAGGAGATAAGTGATAAGATAAACATCGCAAACGAAATCATTAATGAAATTGCTTGAAATGTACTCATCTACACCACCTCCTTCCTTTCGTCAGAAGTAAGGCGGCAACCACACCCTGCTTTTCCGATTACCTTGTCCTAATTTTATCATGACCAAGACCTTATTTCAATATCTTACCTTTATTTTGAATCTTATGATTGATTCACTTTTATAGTGAAACACTAAACCTGTCCCTCTGTCCCATATCCCTTTTAATTTTCAAAAATTAATGATATTATGTATTATATATATTTTTTAATTGAAAAAGATAGGAGCATTTAATTTGAACAATATATCTGGAATATTAATATCTATAATTTTTGTATTTTTAATCATAGGTACAGCTTCTCTAATGAAAAAATTAAATATTTTATCTACGGAAGGTAGTAGAAAATTTATTCATATTGGGGTTTCTAATTGGTGGATTATAGCGATGATTTTCTTTGATAATAATATAAGTGCAGCCATTGTACCAGGACTTTTTGTTATAATCAATTATATATCCTATAAAAAACAAATTTTTAATGCTATGGAAAGAGATGGCTCGAAAAAAGATTTGGGAACTGTATATTATGCCATATCTTTACTAACTTTGTCTTTGATTACTTTTAAGAATAAAGATTTCGCTTACATAGGTGCTTTAGGCATATTAATAATGGGTTATGGTGATGGATTTGCTGCGATAATAGGAACAAAGTATGGAAAGCACAAATTTAAAATATTTGGAAATGATAAAAGTATAGAAGGTAGCTTAGCTATGTTTCTTTGCTCATTTTTAGTTTCTATAGTAATATTATATATGTTCAATCCTTTTAATGTATTATTATATAGCTTTATCTTAGCCTTACTTAGCACTGTTTTAGAGTTACTATCACCTTTTGGATTAGATAACCTTACTGTTCCATTGGGTTCTGCCATGTTTTTTTACATTATTTTATTACAGATTTAGGAAGTGAATAAATGTTAGATTTTACAGTAGGATTAGCTTATTCTTTTTTAATTTCCTTTGCAGCTTATAAAAAGTCCGCATTAAATATAAGTGGATTTTTGGCCGCTACAACACTTGGTACTGCTATTTATTTTTTTGGAGGTCTATGGTTTTTAAAAGCAAGAATAAAAAAGCTCTTGATAAATTAAATGAAAAAGGTGGAAAACGTGATCATATTCAGGTTATTGCTAATGGTGGAATAGGTCTTGTTCTTGCTTTCTTATACTATATCTATGATAATCCTATTTTTTTATTAGCTTATGCCGTATCCTTTGGAGTAGCTACTTCAGATACCTGGGCATCTGAAATAGGCGTATTAAGTAAAGATAAACCCTTATCTATATTAAATCTTAAACCTATAGAAAGAGGAATGTCTGGTGGGGTAAGTACACTTGGAACTTTCTTCGCCTTTCTAGGCTCTGCCTTTATTTCTTTAATATTTTTTATTGCGTATATTATAATGTATAATGACATAAGACAAGGACTTATCTACTCTTCAGTGTGCTTAATGCTGGGATTTACAGGGTCAATTATAGATAGTATACTAGGTGCTTCTATACAGGCCCAATATTATTGTGAGGCAATAGAGTCCTTTACAGAAAAGAGAGCATATAAAAACAAGCCTAATAGGCTTGTTAAAGGTTTTTCTATTGTAAATAATGATATTGTAAATTTTGCTAGCAATTTAATATCTACCTTGATGGTATTTCTATTATGCAGCTCCTTCTAGTGGGACACTAAACCCGTCCCTCTATCCCTCTACCTCTCTAGAAAATATAAGATTTTTAAAAGCCTTAATTATCTTATTATTTCTATTCTCTTTTAAAGATATTAAATAGATATTACGCTTAACTATAGGAAATATTGGAACTGGAACTACTTTATCTGAACCAGCATTAATTTTATTAAATGAGCTTAAAGACATAAAAGAAACACCAAAGCCATACTCTGCAATTTGATAGCTAATATCTGCTATACTTGTATCACCGATAATATTAATATTAGAATCATTCAAATTTAGATTATCAAAAATTTCAGGATATAGATTGGAATATTTTGAAACCATCATTACATTCTCTCCTTCTAAATCCTTAAAGCTTACATTATTTTTACGTGCAAAACGATGGTCCTTATTTACAGCTAATATAATATTACTCTCGTCTATTAAATCTATGTCTAGATTATTATCCTTTAAGGATTCATGTTCATCCAATATTATAACTGCAACGTCAATTTCATGATGATTTAATTTTCTAATTAAATTTGAACTTCCATCAAAACAAAATGAAACCTTTATGGTACGATATTTATCCATAAATTCAGATATAGAGTTACCAATATCTGTACATCCAAAGGTCCATAGAAGTCCTATTCTTAATTCACCCTTCAATAACTCAGTATAATTTTCAATATTAATTTTCAGATTATCGAAGGCTGCTAAAACTTTCCTGCCATAATATACAAAATCTCTTCCGGCTTGTGTAAGTCTAACTCCAGTTTTTTCCCTTATAAATAATATAACTCCTAACTCATCCTCTAATTTTTTTATTTGCAATGATAAGGTAGATTGAGTTATAAATAATTCTTTAGCAGCTATGGTGAAATTACAATATTCACTTAACTTAATAGCATATAATATTTGGCTAATGGTCATAAGCTCACCTCAGGTATTGATTTTATCAATATTATACTATAAACATAACAATTAGACAAATTACGACATTTCAAATATGCTAAGAATTGGAGGTGGATGTAAAAATATGATAAGAAATTACGAATATGATGTGGTGGTAATAGGAGGGGGTTCAGCAGGAGTAGCCGCTGCTATAGGAGCATCAGAATGTAATGTTAAAACATTACTGATTGAAAGAAACCCTTATTTAGGTGGTGAGGCAACTCATTCAAACGTAATAAGCTATTGTGGATTTTTCACACGTGGTGAAAAGCCAGATCAAGTTGTCTTTGGAGTTGGAGAAAGGGTGTTACAAAAACTTCGTGATATGAATGAAGACACCAGCTATTTTATTTCTAAAGCAACTGGGAATGCATCTATCAGATTTAATCCTGAAAAATTAAAGCTTGTATTGGATGATTTGATTGAAGAATCTAATGTTGATTTATTACTTAATATTTCAATGATTGAAGTAAAAAAATCAAACAACAGAATTGAAGGGATTACTTGTATGGATGATGAAGGATATGTAAACATTAAAGCAAAAGCCTTCATAGATGCAACAGGTGATGGAAATGTAGCAAATCTTGCAGATTTAAAAACTTTATGGGGAGATGAAAATGGGAAGACCCAAATGGCAAGCTTATCAGTTAGAATCGATAATTTGCCAAAGGACGAAGATATTAACCCAAAAGATTTAGAGGCTGCAATTATTCAAGGGAAGAAAGACGGGGTTCCTTACTTACATAAAGAAAAGGGGCTAATCATCAAAATTCCTTTTGAGGATTATGGATTTCTTACAATTCCTAGTCTACATATTAATGATTTGACTGCTGAAACCCTGACAAAAGCTGAAATTAATTTAAGAAAGCAAGCTCAAAGTTATGTAGAAGTATTAAAGAGATATGTACCTTATTTGAAAAATATAAGATTAGTTTCAACTGGACCTAAAATTGGCATCAGAGAAAGTAGAAGAATTATCGGCGAAGAATCTCTATACTATGAAGATATACTAGCAGGAAGAAAAAGAGAGAATAGCATTGGAAGAGGCGGTTGGAGTCCAGAAATACACAAGGATATAAAAGAACTAATTTATATTCATATTGCAGATAATGATTACTATGATATCCCTATCTCAACGATAAAATCAAAAGATATAGTAAATCTTTGGTGTTGTGGTAGAAATATCTCCTGTGACTCAATTTCTCACAGCTCAGTAAGAGTAATGGGGACAAGCTTTGTAACTGGACAAGGAGCAGGTGTAAGTGCGGCTTTAACCTTAGATAAAGAAAATTATGATATAGTTAAAATTCAAAACGAGCTTAAAAAACAAGGAGCATTAATATAAGGGGGAGTATGAAATGTCAAAGGATTTAACTTCTAATAGAAGCAACTCAGAAATTCCTAAAAAAAATATAATAGTATTTATTTCATTATTGTTAATTGTTTTCTTTAGATTTATACCAGGTCCTGCTGGACTTTCTGCATCAGCAATGCAAGTATTAGGAGTATTTTTAGGTATCATACTTTTATGGTTAACTATCTCTATTGATTGGCCAAGTCTATTGTGTCTTGCAGCCTTAGCATTCATTCCTGAAATAAAATTTAATAGTATGCTATCAGGCTCCATAGGGGGTTCAACATTCTCATTTCTATTATTCACATTTATGTGCACATATGCATTATCACAAACATCCTTTGTTAGAAGATGCGCAGTTGCATTTATTACCAGTAAAATTGCTAAAAAAGGACCTTGGTGGTTTTTGATTTCATATTGTGCATCTGTACTAATTATAGGATTGGTAATGTCTCCATCTGTACTGTATGTTATTTACCTACCAATTCTAGATGAAATATGTCATGTACTTAAACTGGAAAAAGATGATAAGCTTGCTAATGCCTTAGTAATGGGTCAAACAATAAGCTGTGGCCTATCCTCTGGTATGACTCCAATTGCACACGTTTTTTCAATAATGGCAATGGGCTTTTATGAAGCGGCAACAGGTTTAACTATTAGTTATGCTGCATATATGGGGTTTGCTATCCCAGTAGGTATTATATGCTTCATTATTATGATCTTTATTTTTAAAGTTTTCTTAAAACCTGATATGTCAAAATTATCAAATATCGATATGGGCTCACTTAAAACAGATATTAAACCTATGGAAAAACGAGAAGTAATTATATTATTAATTTTCTTTGGAGTCATAGCATTGTGGGTATTGCCAGGATTTATAAAACCAATCCTACCAAACGTTGCAGACTATATTAATTCATTTGGAACAGCATTTCCACCATTACTTGGCGCAGTTGCTCTAAGTATTATAACTGTTAATGGAAAATCATTATTGAGCTTCAAAGATGCAATGAGTAAAGGCGTTTCATGGGCAAGCTTAATTATGACTGCTGCTACAATGGCATTAGGCTCTGCCATGACAAATCCAGAAATAGGTCTAACTGATTGGTTAACTTCAAATATATCACCATTAATTGCAAATCTAAGTCCAATTGTACTTGTTTTCGTCTTTACATTATGGGCAGCTATACAAACCAATTTATCTTCAAATATGGTTACCATCACAGTAGTCTGTGCAGTTGCTATTCCGATTTCCCTTGCATCAAATGGAGCAGTTAGTACTCCTGCTATAGCATCAATTATTGGTATGATGGGAGCATTTGCATTTGCCGCTCCACCTGCACACCCTAATGTTGCTTTAGCTAGTGCATCTGGTTGGACAACTACAGGTCAGATGATGAAATATGGTTCTGCAATTATGTTCGTGTCGGTTATAGTATCTGTTCTTATTGGATATCCAATAGCTATAGCCTTAATGGGATATTAATAGTCATATTTAGACTGAAAGGAGTATTTTAGCTTGAATGAAAAAAAATCTTTTTCTTGTGAGCTAGCACTAATACTAGCTATAGTAATTAACAGTTTTTCTGTTAGCCTAATTTCAAAAAGCAACTTTGGTATTACTACCCTTTCCTCTGTACCTTTAGTATTAAGTAACGTTTTTACTTCATTATCTTTTGGAACATGGAATTTT
>CAYMGW010000097.1:2572-7918 GCA_964390085.1 uncultured Tissierella sp. | reverse complement strand
AAAAAAAAAAAAAAAAAAAAAAAAGCATCAAAAGTAAAGCTGAAAAAAAAGAATGGAGAATATCTGAGGCTTCTTTACTAGGAATTTCTTTTTTTGGTGGTTCCATAGGAGCTTTAATTGGAATGGTAATCTTCAAACATAAACTGAGTAAAAAGAAATTCTATATTGGTATTCCTTGCATTCTTATATTGAATAAGATTGTTGAGTTAATTATATTTAATTATTTAAGATAAAAATAATGACAGGAAACTATCCTGTCATTATTTTTATCTTCTAAAACCTCTGTTGTTACCTTTTTCTTGTTTTCTTTTTTTCCTACAATCTGCACATCTTTGTGGTTCATTATCAAAACCTTTTTCTTTATAGAATTCTTGCTCTCTTTCTGTAAAAACAAATTCTGTACCACAATCTTTACATTTTATTGTCTTGTCTGCCATTTCAACATTCCTCCTTTACATTTATTATAACGAATAGGAAAGTTCTACTTTTCTATGTTTTATAATTTGAACTAGAACTGACCTAATGAGTTTCAAAAAAGGCTTCCTTGTAACGCTTCTTTTGAAGCCTTTTTTATAAGACTTAAAATGAATCAAAAATATTGCATAAAAGAGGTAATGTTGTTTACTCAATTAGTAATCTTCTCAATTTTAAATCTTATTAGATATTAATAGTATAATTCTAATATTGAAACTATGCAATAGAATTATACTATAAAATTAAATATTTTCTATCTGCCAATCTATTGGTTTTTTTCCTATAGATTCTAAAAATTTATTAGTCTTGGAAAAAGGTTTTGACCCAAAAAATCCTCTACTAGCCGATAAAGGACTAGGATGAACAGATGTTATTATATAATGTTTTGGATTGGTTATAAACTCTCTCTTCTTAATAGCATTATTTCCCCAAAGAATAAATACTATAGGGTCTTCTCTTTTATTTAATAATTTAATTATATGATCTGTAAATATCTCCCATCCAATTTTACTATGGGAATTAGCTTCTCCTGCCCTTACAGTTAAGGAAGTATTTAGCAATAATACTCCTTCCTTTGCCCATTTAGTCAATGTACCATTATTTGGTATATAACAACCTAAATCATCTTTTAATTCCTTATATATATTGACCAATGAAGGCGGTATTCTTACTCCAGGTTTTACTGAAAAGCTTAATCCATATGCTTGGTTAGGCCCATGATAAGGATCTTGCCCTAATATAACTACTTTAACATCCTTATAAGAGGTATAATGCAGTGCATTAAA
Organism: uncultured Tissierella sp.; assembly: GCA_964390085.1. Lineage (GTDB taxonomy): Bacteria > Bacillota > Clostridia > Tissierellales > Tissierellaceae > Tissierella. Next base: position 6,659 of record CAYMGW010000097.1, on the reverse strand, counting down.
TATATCATGCATATCTGGATATATAGTTCTAGTCCTATATTCTTTAACTAAAAATTCTCTAAGTCTTTGATAATACTCTTTCTCCATTTCTCCCTCTAATAATTCCTGCCAGTCATTATCAAATATTTTTTTCATAAATTTCACTCCTACTTATTGTCATGAGTCGCTCCAGATTTTATAACCCATAGGAAAATTCTATTTCCCATTAATTTAAACTTGATCCTAAATGGGTTTCAAAAAAGGCTTCCTTAATATATTATACTTCTATAGAAGTCTTTTTTATATATTTATCCTATAAATCTAGTAAATAGTCTGTTACATCTATTATTTCGTTATTTCTTATATATATTCTAGGCAATCGCTTAGTAAACATACATTGTACAGCTGCAGGTATTTGACCAATTTTACTTGCTATTTCTTCTATGGTAATTTCTTTATCTAAACTCTTACCTAAAAGTATTACTTCATCTCCTCTTTTTACATCTAAACCAGTTACATCAATCATAAGTTGATCCATGCAAATCCTTCCAACGATAGGAACTATGGTATTGTTCACTATACAATTACCTTTGTTGCTAAGTTCTCTACTAAACCCATCTGCATATCCTATAGGTATTGTGGCTATCTTTGATTTCTTTTCTGTCTCATATATAAGCCCATAACTTAATTTTTCTCCCTTTTCAATTTCTTTCACATTAGATATTTGAGCTTTTAATGTTAAAATATTTTTTAATTTTATTAGCTCCCTATCAGCATCAGGAAATGGATATACACCATATAGAATAATTCCAGCTCTTACCATATCATAATTTAAATTTTGAAAATTCATTATGGCTGCGCTGTTGCTAACATGCTTTATTGGAATATTTATGTTTAATTTTGATAACCCATCACATACATAGTCAAATTTCTTTACTTGCTCCATTGTATATCTAGGATTATCGTCAGAAGCTGCAAAATGGGTGAATATTCCTTCTACTTCTATATTATCCATATTATAAATATCTTTAATATCTTCTATACTTTCTTTCTTAGGAATAAAACCTAGTCTATTCATTCCTGTTTCAACCTTTATATGAATCTTCACAACTTTATTTAATCTCTTTGCTAGTTGAGAAAAAAATTCAGCTTGTTCTTTAAGATACACAGTTAAAGTAATATTATTTAGGATGGCATTTTCTGCTAGATATTCTGGTGTATAACCCATAATTAATATCTCTGCATCCTTCACATATTTTCGTATGTGAAGTGCCTCCGATAGATGTGCCACGCTAAATCTTTTAACACCTTCCTCCATCAAAGCCTTAACTATTTGTACAGCTCCGTGTTCATATGCATCTGCCTTAACTACTGCCATCAATTCAGTTTCTTCTTTTAATATTTTTCTAATTTCTCTGTAATTATGGATAAGATTATCTAAATTTATCTCCATCCATGCTGGCCTTGTTAGCTGTTCCAATAAAGACACCTCCATTATTTAATCTATTGTATCTTAAATTATAATATATATTACCAAAAACCTATGGATAAAGCTAAGCTTATTTAGCTTAGCTTTATATTACACAAGGTACAATTTTGCTTCTTCAGTCAATGCTTCCATTAACTCTTTAACGGATACAATTTTATCTATTTTGAATGCATTGGATCCTGCAAAAACAAACCCTGAATTGAGATTTCCTTTTTGTGCATTAATTAAAGCATTTGCTATACAATATTGAACCTCCATAGGTTTACATGGTTTTAAACAGTTTGTAATACATTTTATTGGTTTTCTTAATCCCATCTTTGCATCTTCTATAAACTTATTACTTATAGCTCTACCAATTAGACCAACTGGACTATTAATTAAAACTATATCTTCTTCCTTTGCATTTATATAAGCTTCTTTAAAAGCTTCAGATGCATCGCATTCATCTGTAGCCGCAAATCTGCTCCCCATTTGAACTCCTGATGCTCCTAATTTCAGCAGTCTAGCTATATCCTTTCCATCCACTACTCCTCCAGCAGCTATAACTGGAATCTTATTTCCATATTTTTCTTCATATGGCTTGATAGCTTCTAGAACTTCTACTAATAGGTTATCTAAATTTTTAGAAGGATCTTCTAATTCCTCTTTTGAGAATCCTAGATGTCCTCCTGCTTTTGGCCCCTCTAATACAATGGCATCTGGAATAACATCATATCTCTTATCCCAAGTCTTGCATATAATGGTGGCTGCTCTGTCAGATGAAACAATAGGTACAACCTTTGTATCTGTTCCTTTAGTGAAACTAGGTAGGTTCAGTGGAAGTCCTGCACCAGAAAAGATTATATCTATTTTTTCCCTGACTGCTTCTACAACTATTTCTTCAAAATTATTTAAAACTGCCATTATATTGATACCAATAATACCGCCCTTTGCTATTTCTTTAGCTCTTTTAATATGATACTTTAAAGCCCTTGAGTTAGCTTCTTTCTTGTTTTGATAATAATCTGGCTCATTAAATCCAATTTCTACACCAGATAATATACCTATTCCTCCATTCAAAGCTACATTACCTGCTAGATTTGATAAGGAAATTCCAACCCCCATGCCACCTTGTACAATGGGTGATCTGGCAACTAAATTTCCTATTTTAAGTTTAGGTAATTCCATTTCTACCTCCTAATAAAAAATATTAAGCTATGTTAAGTAGCTTAATATTTAGTATATATTTTTTTAAATAAAAAAGATAGAACAATTTTTCAAATAAATCGAAACAACTTTTTAACTTTTGGTAGGATTTTGGGTATAATAATGTAAAGGGAGGCGAGATATGCAGGGTTTTATTTTTTAATTTACCATATTTAAAATAATTAAAAGGAGTGGGATTTATCAAAACCGATAGTGAAGATTCAAATACTGATTATAATCCTACTATTTATCTAAGGGAAAATCCCAAATTATCTCATGAGTCTAACCCTTATGCTAAAGAAATATTCATAGATATCTGTGAAGAGATAGATGGTAAGGACATTGTTATAGGTGAGTTAAAAGGTCATTTTTTTGACTTATGTAAGCTTTATAAAGATAAACAATTAGACAATATTATATCTTTGATTCATCAATATGATGAAGAAACCTTTGATATTTGTAATAGCTTAATTAAAGAAACAGCATGCTATAAAATGGGATGCGCCAATATTTACCATTTGGATCGCTTTTTCATCTATCCTCAGTATCGGGGTAGTGGAGTTGGAAAACATGTACTAGATACTTTTGAAAAAAATATAGATTTATTTGTAGAAAACAATGTCAGATATATAGGTCTCTTCCCTGATCCTATTACTGATGATTTAGAATATGATTCCAGGGAATCAATGAGTAAGGAAGAAAGGGAAAAAGCTATTAAACATTTAAAACATTTCTATTCATCTTTAGGTTTTGTAGAAATGAAGACCAATCCCAATTATATGTATTTAGATTTAAATCATCTAAATCTATACAAAGGACAATTTTCTTACGAAGTAATTTATCAATAAAACCAGCTAAAAATAGCTGGTTTTATTGATATCTCTTTCTATTCTTTTATAGCTTTTTCTTTGATAGTTTTGCTTTATTCTGAGACTTTTCTTTCTTTCTAAAACTCAATTGCTCTTTTCTAGCAGTAAATCTAGCTTCCTTTTGGAGCTTTACATAGTTGTTCCATCTATCATGGGAAAGCTTACCTGATAATAATGCCTTTTTAATAGCACATCCTGGCTCTTTATTATGAGTACAATCTTTAAATCTACATAGATTGCTTAATTCTTCTATCTCTGAAAAGGTAGTATCTAATCCATTCTCAATATTCCAGAGTGCAAGTTCTCTCATTCCTGGTGTATCTATTATCATAGTTCCATTATCCAGGATAATCAACTGCCTATGGGTAGTAGTATGTCTACCCTTGCTATCATCTTCCCTAATATCATTAACCTTCATAATGCTCTCACCAGATAAAGCATTTACTAGAGAAGACTTACCTACACCAGAAGAACCTAAAAATACAATAGTTTCCCCTAGTTTAAGATGTTTTTTCAATTCGTCTATTCCCTCTCCTGTAACAGAGCTAATAAAGAAAACTGGTAC
>CAYMGW010000097.1:1473-2562 GCA_964390085.1 uncultured Tissierella sp. | reverse complement strand
CTGGTACTCCCATAGCTATGTTATCTACTTGCAATCTATACTCTTCAATATCATCTACTAAATCCGATTTTGTTAAAACAATTACCGGATTTGCTCCGCTCTCCCATGCAATTGAAAGATATCTCTCGATTCTCTTAAGATTAAAATCGTGATTTAAAGATGAGATTATGAACACATGATCAAAATTTGCAGCAATCATTTGCTCCTTCTCATAGTGAGAATCATATCTTGAGAATTTACTCTTTCTATCTAATACATAGTAGATTATATCCTCTCCATAGGGATTTGGTTTAACTATGACAAAATCACCTACAGCTGGATATATACTATATTTATCATTATAAAATGTTGAACCCTTGAGCCTTGCCCTTTTTTCTATATTATCATATATTACTATATACATTTCCTTATGCACTGCAGTTACTCTAGCAGGTACAAGATCATCCTCATTTATATTGATTGATTGTATTTGACTTTTAAAATAATCTGTAAAACCATACTTCTCAATATCTTTACTCATTTAACTCCTCCGTCTCGATTAACTTTTTATAGAATTCTATATTAACAAAATAAACATTTACATTCTCTTTCATAAAACATCACTCCTTTCATTTTTTTAAAAATGGGCACAAAAATACCGTAGACAAAACCATCCATGGATATCTACGGTAATATTATCTAATTATTATTAAGTTTAAGTAGATGGGAAAGGTTGATTTCTACGGCACAAGGTTTATTGCACAACAAAAAAACATAGCATTAGCTACTCCATTCCTTGGCCCATATTCGATTTTATTGAGTAACCACCATTATCAATGTTATCATATTACATCAACTCCTTACTATTTACATATTTTAAGTATATATCCATAAAATATTGTTGTCAAGTATATAGCTTGAACTTATTTCTCCACTAAATGTTTCCAATATCTCATTGGCATATTTCTTTTCTGTAGCTTTGGATTAATCTTACTCTGGATGGCTATAGATTTAAAATATGCTTTCCAAAGCTCTTGATACTCTTCTTCATTTTCTTTTATCATTAAGGAATCTGTGACTTCTATGTCTTTGATAACCCATTCTTTTTTA
>CAYMGW010000097.1:0-1463 GCA_964390085.1 uncultured Tissierella sp. | reverse complement strand
CAGTTTTCATTCATCATTCTAGATGCAAAGTGGGGTGCCAGTAATCCTACGATATTGTAATCTGGTTCTATAGAACAATAGAATATCCCATTTTCTAATTCCCTAAATCTAGTAAGCCCCAACATTCTATGTTTCTCCCTAGCAACCTTATCATAAATATTATTTATCATAAGAACAATGTCATTTGATAAGTTTAAATCCACTTGAGGCCCAAGCTTGAACCCTAGCTGTAAATATTTAAGTATAGTTATACCATGACCTGGAAGTTCCGACAAATAAGTATAAAAAACTTTCCTCAAAGCTTCTTCTGAAATCTTATTTCCTATGGCTTCATATACCTTTCTAGCCTTTTCTCTATCTGTTGAAATAAAAACTTTTTGTATTAGAAAATTTTCTTCCATACTATCTTCGGGTACTATATCATCAATGTTTTCTCTCCTATAATAGGCTTCATAAATCCCAGTCAATAATCCATCAAAGCTGCCATCATAAATATAATGAATCATTACAGTTGACCTCCTATTTGAGTATACTTGTCTTCAAGAGATACTTGATCAAATAAAGATAACTGTTGATAATTTTTTTCCGTTTGTGACCCTTCTACTAATTGATTGCGGATTATTTGACTATCCATAGACTTTACTCCATAATATTTTCCTTTACAAGTAATAAAATACTGAGCCCTTTTAAGTACAATCCCTAGCTTTTTCAAATCATAGAAATCTATAGCCGAGAATCTCCTAGCTTGTATTATCCTCATTGCTGATTTTACTCCAATACCAGGGACCCTTAGAAGCATATCATAGTCTGCCTTGTTTATTTCCACTGGGAATAAATGTATGTTGCGAAGTGCCCAGTCACATTTAGGATCTAGCGTTAAATCAAAATCTGGATTTTCCTCATCTAATAATTCCTTTGCTTCAAATCCATAAAATCTAAGTAACCAATCCGCTTGATAAAGTCTATTTTCCCTTACAAGGGGTGGAGCTTTAATTAATGGTAACTTAGGATTGTTTGATACAGGTACAAAGGCTGAATAATATACTCTTTTAAGTCCATAGGAATTATATAATCCTTCAGACAGTCTAAGGATTTTTAAATCATTATCCACAGTAGCTCCTACTATTAGCTGTGTAGTCTGCCCAGCTGGAACGAATTTAGGACTAAAACGAAATTTCTTTCTTTCCTCTATAGATTGAGTAATCCCGGTTTTGATTAGACCCATAGGCTTCAAAATATTTTCTTTATTCTTTTGAGGTGCTAAGAGTTTCAGTCCTTCTTCTGTGGGTAATTCTATATTTACACTCATTCTATCCACATATCTACCAACTTTTTCAACAATTTCCCTATCTGCCCCTGGTATTGCTTTTGTATGGATATATCCATTAAAGTTTTGTTCTTCTCTCAGCTTTCTAACTACCTGAAAGATCATCTCCATTGTATGGTTGGGAGATTTAAATACA
>CAYMGW010000096.1:0-7972 GCA_964390085.1 uncultured Tissierella sp. | reverse complement strand
TCGGTAATCTCTGTTATCTCTTTTGATTTTTTTCTTAAAATCGGATCATCAGATAATCTTATTTCACGTAATGCCATTTATATTCCTCCTATAGTATAGAATTTGGATCAATGTCAATGCTAAATCTTACATCATCTATTTTTAATTTATATTTATTGTCTATACATACCCTTTTTAGAAGAGCTTTTAAACTACATATATTTTCTTTTTCGGATTTAATAAGTATTTGCCATCTAAAATTGTTTTTTATCCTTTCAAGAGGAGCTGGATATGGTCCAATAATATAATCATCTAGCCTTTCTTTTTCAATCCATGTTGATTCTTTAACAAGTAAATTATATACCTCCCCAGCCATAGATGCAACTTTATTGTTATTTTCTCCATATATAAGTATGCTAATAAGGTCTATAAAAGGTGGGTATAAGAATTCTTGTCTCAAATCTATTTCAGTGTTGTAAAAACTTTTATAATCATGATCTTTAGCAAGATTGATGCTATAATGCTCTGGATTATAGGTTTGAAGTATGACTTTCCCATTATAATCTCCTCTACCAGCCCTGCCAGCTACCTGAGTTACTAATTGAAAAGCACGTTCTGGAGATCTAAAGTCTGGTAAATTTAAAGTAGTATCAGCAGCTATTATGCCTACTAAAGTTACATTTTCAAAATCTAATCCCTTTGAAATCATCTGTGTACCAATTAAGATATCTATCTTTTCATTTTTCATATCCTCTAAAATGGCCTCATGGCTACCTTTTCCCGTTGTGGTATCCATATCCATTCTCCTTATTCTAGCCTGTGGAAATAATTCTTTTGTTAATTCTTCTACTTTTTCAGTTCCTATACCAAAATATTTAATATAGTTGCTTTTACATACAGGACATATATTTGGCGGAGCTATGGCTAAACCACAATAATGACATCTTAGTTTATTTATATTTCTGTGATATGTCATTGATATATCACAATTATCACATTTTACCACGTATCCGCAATTTCTGCAGGATACAAAAGTAGAAAATCCCCTTCTATTTAAAAATAATATAGTCTGCTTTCTATTTTTTAAATTTTCACTTATAGAATCATATAATTTTTCACTAAATATAGATTTATTTCCATTATTTAATTCTTCTCTCATATCTACTACTATTACTTCTGGTAGTGTATTTTTATTTACTCTTTCTTCTAGTTCTAAAAGTTTTATATCTCCATTTAAACTATTATAATAAGTTTCCAAAGAAGGAGTAGCTGAACCCATAACTAAGAATGCATCTTCAATATCAGCTCTTTTAGCTGCAACTTCAACAGTGTTATACTTAGGATTTTGAGAGGATTTATATGTGCCCTCATGCTCCTCATCAATAATTATAATACCAAGCTTTTGAAATGGAGCAAATACAGCGGATCTAGCACCTACAACTATTTTAACTTTTCCTTCTTTTATTCTTCTCCACTGGTCAAATCTTTCTCCATAAGATAACTTACTATGCAATACAGCTACAAGTTCTCCAAACCTACCAACAAACCGCTCAATTGTTTGAGGTGTAAGGGATATTTCTGGAACAAGGATAATAGAATCTCTATCAGCTTTTAGCATTTCCTCAACCAGCTGTAAATATATTTCTGTTTTTCCACTTCCTGTTACACCATGAATTAAGAACTTATTATTTATATCCTTGCCCTTAAATGATTTTACAATTCTATCAAAGACATTTTTTTGAGAAACCGATAAATTGTGTTTTTTATAATCCTTAATATCTTTTTTTATTGGATCTCTATTAACTTCTTTTTCATATATTTTTAAAAGTCCCTTTTTTTCTATTGATTTTATTGTAGACAGTGTAGTATTCATCTTTTTTGAAAGTTCTTTAAAGGATATATCCCCTATATCAAAAAGAAACTCTACTATTTCCCTTTGTTTAACAGCTCTTTTCCCAATACTATCATACATCTCTGACAGAGAAAACTGTCTGTTTAATAATTTAACCCGTTTTTCCATCTTTTTATCTACTTTTGTTTTGATATCTATAGTAGTCTCTATAATCCCTTTATCTTCTAAAGAGTTCAAGACTTTATTAATATTAGAAATTTTTAACTCTCTCTTTAAATCTTCTAATAATATTTTACCATTAATCTTTAGGTAAGAAATAATCTTTAGTTCATCATCAGTTATATTTTTGATATAGTTATCTTCAATTATTTCTATAAAAGTATTTACTTCTTTAAAATCTCCTGGAGGTAACACTGGTTGAAATGCATCTATATAAGATGATAAATAATATTCCTTCATCCAAGTACTTAATTCTATAAGTTCTTTTGAAATCAATGGTTTATCATCTAATACATCTACAACCTTTTTCAATCTATACTCATTATTACAATAATCAATAATTTTAATCACAATACCCTTTATTAATTTATTTCCTTTCCCAAAAGGAATTATTACTCTCATGCCTTCTTTAACAATATCTTTTAGATCACCATCAAGAATATATGTATATGGTCTATCCACCTGTGATGACCTATTACTTACTATAATTTGTGCATACCTTACATTCAAATTAATCATTCCTTTTATATGTGAAAATTAAAAGCTAGATAGTCTAATCTAGCTTTTATTATCTAATATATATTTTACCTTATCTAATATGACTCTTGCAACTTCTCTTTTATTCATCATAGGATAAGCTGTCTTCGTCCCTTCTTTATCAATTATAGTTACAACGTTAGTATCAACATTGAATCCTGCGCCTTCTTTTGTCACATCATTTGCTACTATAAAATCAAAATTCTTCTTATTTAGCTTTTCCATTGCATATTTATCTAAATTATCAGTCTCAGCTGCAAATCCAACCATAACCTGCTCTTTTTTTTGTTTACCAAAATAAGCAGCTATATCTGGATTTTTTATATATTTAATAATTAATTCATCTTTTTCATTTTCTTTTTTCTTTATCTTAGTAGAACTTACAGTTTCTGGTCTGTAATCAACAGGTGCTGCAGATTTTATTAGTACATCACAAGAATCAAAATACTTAGCAACTGCATTTAACATATCTTCAGTAGTCTTTACTTTAATAAGTTCAACTTCTTTAGGTGGGGTAATAGCTGTAGGTCCAGAGATTAATACAACTTCTGCACCTCTAGTTGCTGCCTCTTTAGCTATACTATATCCCATTTTACCACTTGAATGATTAGTCATATACCTAACAGGATCTAAAGGCTCCATAGTTGGTCCTGCTGTCACAACTATTTTTCTTCCAGATAAATCTTTTTCCACAAAACTGTTGATAATATATTCTACAATATCTGATGGCTCTGCCATTTTTCCTTCTCCGTAGTCCCCACAGGCAAGTAGCCCTACTCCTGGCTCAATAAATTCACATCCAAGATTTTTTAATTTCTCTATATTGCCCTTTACAATAGGATTACGATACATCATAGTGTTCATAGCAGGTGCAAATATTACTTTAGCAGTTGATGCCATTACCACTGTAGTTAATAAATTATCAGCTATACCATTTGCTATTTTACCTATGGTATTTGCAGTTGCTGGAGCAATTAAAATAACATCAGCCTTTTGTGCCAGTGATATATGTTCTACATCATAATTTATAATTTCACTAAACATTTCTCTGTGAACTACATTTCCTGACATAGTTTGAAATGTAAGAGGAGTGACAAATTCAGTAGCTCCTGATGTCATAATAACTTCAACTTTAGCATGAAGCTTTTTTAGCTTACTAACTAAGTCAACAGCTTTATATACGGCAATTCCCCCTGTAACTCCAAGGACAATAGTTTTATCCTTCAACATATAATCACCTCCTATTTTATACTATTTATAGGTGGTCTAGTATAAGTTATTTTACCTTCTAATACTTCCTGTAGAGCAATACTAACTGGTTTCTTAGAAGAAGTTTCAACCAACGGTTCATTTCCTTCAATAATTTTTCTAGCCCTTTTAGCTGTAAGCATAACTAAAGTATATCTACTATCTCCCCTTTTTGCTAGTTCATTAAAAGATGGATTTAACATATTATCTCCCTCCCTGTGAAATAACTTTATCTTTAATATCAGAATGTCTCTTTACCCTTAATTTTTCGGCTTTTATTATTGCTTCAATATCAGATACAGCATCTTCTATCTTATCATTTACAACAAAATAATCGTATTTTCCTACAAAATCTAACTCTTTAAAAGCATTTTCAAATCTTCTATTTATATCTTCTTCTGATTCTGTGCCTCTTTTAACTATTCTATTTTTCAATTCCTCCATAGTCGGAGGTAAAAGAAATACGAATACTGCTTCAGAATAATTATTCTTAATTTGTAAAGCTCCTTGCACATCAATTTCAAGTAAAACTATTTCTCCCTTATTTACTTGATCCATAACAAAATTTTTAGGAGTTCCATAATAGTTAGTATGCACAAATGCATGCTCCAGAAACTCATCATTTTTAACCATTGATTTAAACTTTTCTTCATCTATAAAGAAGTAGTTAACACCATCTGCTTCTCCAACCCTTGGCTTTCTAGTAGTTGCAGAAATAGAATATATTATATCTTTATTTCTTTCTAATAATTCTTTACATACTGTACCCTTTCCAGTACCAGCTGGACCTGAAATAATAAGTAAAAAACCTTTTGCCATTTTTGTCACCAACTTTCTATATTAATTAATCTGTATTTTCATCTTTATCATGGAATCTATTGGCAACGGTCTCTGGTTGAACAGGTGTTAAAATTACATGCTGACTATCGGTAATTATAACTGCCCTGGTCCTTCTGCCATAAGTAGCATCTATTAAAAGCCCCTTTTCTCTTGCTTCTTGAATCAGCCTTTTAATAGGTGCAGACTCTGAACTGACTACAGCGATTATTCTATTGGCTGAAACAATATTGCCAAAACCAATATTAATTAGTTTAATTGACATAATTATCCTCCCTAACTATTCAACATTTTGAACTTGCTCTCTTATTTTTTCTAATTCTGATTTTATTTCTACTACATTTTGAGAAATTAACATATCGTTTGCTTTTGAACCAATTGTATTTATTTCTCTATTCATTTCTTGAATTAAGAAGTCAAGCTTTCTTCCTACAGAGTCTTTTTCATCTAATATGGATAAAAATTGTTTTACATGGCTCTTAAGCCTTACAATCTCTTCATTAATATTACTCTTATCTGCAAAAATCACTACTTCAGAAGTAATTCTATCCTCATCTATATTAATCTCTTTATCTAATAGTTCATTAATTCTTTCCTTTAACTTGTCTTTATACTCCAATACAACTAATGGAGATCTTTTTTCAATTTCCAATACTATGCTTTCAATTTTTTTTAATTTTGAAACCATATCATTTTTTAGCTCTTCTCCCTCTACTATCTTCATACCCATAATATCTTTAAGGGCTATATTTAAAGCTTCTTTTAGACAAGTCCATACAGTATCTTCATCTAATTGTTTTCTTTCAGTTTTAATGATTTCAGATAGGCCTAATATATTAAACAATCTAACATTATCTTCTAGATTCAACTCTGCAGATAAGCCTTCTAAGGCTGATTTATAAGACTTTGCCAAAGGAACATCTACTTTAATATCTATAGCCGATTCATTGATATAATCTAAATTAATAAATACATCTATCTTGCCTCTACTAATTTCTTTCTTAATAATTTTCTTGACATCTTCTTCAAAATATGCAATATGTCGAGGCATCTTGACTATAATATCATTGTATCTATGATTAACTGCTTTTATTTCTACTCTAAAATTATAAAGCTCATTGCTAAATTCTCCCCTACCAAAGCCCGTCATACTCTTAATCATAATAAACACCTCTCTTTCAGTCTAACACTTATTCTATTTAAGTAAGTATTATATATCTTATCTTAAGATTAATCTACTATATATTACGATTTTTTAATATTTTCTTTACAATTCCTTTTAGTTTATTATTTCTTAATATAATGGTATACTTTTAATAGTCTTAATTAATATTGGAGGAATTAATATGTCATTTGATGGTATTGTAACAAAAGCAGTTGTTAAAGAATTAAAAGAAAAGTTAATAGGAGGAAGGGTTGATAAAGTTTATCAACAGGAAAAAGATGAAATTTTAATTTATATCCATAGCAAAGGAACTAATTATAGATTAATTATATCTGCCAGTAGCAATAATCCACGTATTTATTTAACAGAGTATTCTAAAAAAAATCCTCCTGAACCACCTATGTTTTGTATGCTTTTAAGAAAGCATCTTATTGGGGGGATAATACTAAATATTGAGCAATTTAACTTAGATAGAGTAGTTTTCATTGATATTTCAGCTATAGATGAATTAGGTCAACCTACTGAAAAGAGAATAATCATTGAAATAATGGGTAAACACAGTAATATTATATTAGTAGATAAATCTTCTCTTAAAATAATAGACTCAGTAAAGAGAGTATATGAAGATATGAGTAGGGTAAGACAAGTACTCCCTGGTATAGTATATGAAGAGCCACCACTACAAGATAAAATTAATCCTTTAAGCAGTACAAAAGAAGATTTTTTAAATCATATGGATTCAGAAAATAAAAACTTGCCTTGCTTTAAATTTCTTTATTTTAACTATCTAGGTCTAAGTCCTTTAATAAGTAGAGAGATATGCTTTAATGCAAATATAGATATAGATAGAACTCTTGGAAGTATGGATGAAAAAGATAAGAATTCCTTATATCTATCATTTAATCTATTTATGAATCAAATATCTAAAGAGGAATTTGCTCCTGTTTCAGTTTTAAATAATAGTGGAACATAAATACTAGCTTTCCATGCTTTGGATATTAATCAATTTGGTATGGAAAATAAGGTTTCTTTTGATTCTATATCAAGACTTTTAGATAATTATTATCGTAGAAAAGATATTATAGATAGAATAAGTCAAAAATCACAATCTATCAGAAAATCAATTCAGGTAAAATTAGATAGAACACTAAATAAATTAGGAAAACAAAAAGAAGAACTCTTAGAAAGTCAAGATAGAGAAAAATATAAAATTTATGCTGATTTAATATCTGCAAATCTTCATGTTATACCTAGAGGCGCAGATCTTATAGAACTTGAAAATTTCTATGATGAAAATATGGATAAATTAGTTGTTCCCCTTGATATCAAGCTATCACCTGTAGCAAATGCACAAAAATACTATAAGAAATATTCAAAGCTAAAAAATGCTCATCAACTATTATTAGAGCAAATACCTGAGACTGAAGATGAAGCTTCATATCTAGAAAACGTACTCATGAGCATAGAAAACTCAACAGAGATTGAAGAGTTAGATGAAATTAAGGAAGAGCTAATTAGTGAAGGTTATATTAAAGGTTCTCTAAAAAAGAAGAAGAAAAAAGATGAGGCTGTATCTAAACCACTTCACTATGTTTCTAAGGATGGATTTAATATTTTTGTAGGAAAAAATAATAAACAAAATGATTATTTAACACTACGCTTGTCTCATAAAGATGATATATGGTTGCATGTTCAAAATATGCCAGGTAGCCATGTAATTATAGGAAAAGATGGTAACTCCATACCAGCTACTACTTTAGAAGAAGCTGCTATATTAGCTGCATACTATAGCAAAGGCAAAAATTCCAATCATGTACCAGTAGATTATACAGAAAGAAAAAATGTCAAAAAACCTAAAAATGCTAAGACTGGAATGGTAATATATGAAAACTTCAAGACTATAACTATAAATCCTTCTAGAGAATTAGTAGCTAATATTAAAAAGGTAGAATCCTAGGATTCTACCTTTTTAACTAATTATAAATACTTGATCTATTCCATCAACCTCTTTAAAATTTACCTTTACATTCTCAGATTTTGATGTAGGAACATTTTTCCCTACAAAATCTGCCCTAATAGGAAGTTCCCTATGGCCCCTATCTATTAAAACAGCTAGTTGTACCCTAGAGGGTCTT
>CAYMGW010000095.1:4178-7987 GCA_964390085.1 uncultured Tissierella sp. | reverse complement strand
TTTACTATAGGAATAGATGGAAAGAATGAAGATATTTTAAATAAGATATTAAGTTTTTTATCTAGAGACAAGGTTAATCTTGTAAAGGAAGGTAAAAAAACTATACTTATTAATGGAGTAATTGATTTAGTAATTAAATCTAAGGATAGTACTTGGACAATCCTTGATTATAAGACAGATATCTGCTTTAATAAGGATGTAGATACAAAGTTGAGGAGGGCCTACACTTCACAGTTAGAGGGATATAGGATATTGTTTGAAGAGCTCATGAAGGATGAAGATATAAAAGTGGATAATTTATTGTTTTATTCAACATTTAATGATAAAGTAATTGATGTATATAGTAAGGTATTGGTTTAAAGATGGTTTAAATTCAATGTCTTGTTACTATATTATCAATATGTTATAATTAATCTAAATACATAAGTAATGGAGGGGACACTATGGAAAAGGCAATGATTAGACTTAGAATGAGTACTCAAGATGCTCATTATGGTGGAAACTTAGTGGATGGTGCAAGAATGTTAGCATTATTTGGAGATGTAGCTACGGAATTACTTATTAGACATGATGGAGACGAAGGTTTATTTGTAGCTTATGATAAGGTAGAGTTTACAGCTCCAGTATATGCAGGAGATTATATTGAAGCAGTAGGAGAGATTGTAAAAGTAGGTAATACTTCTAGAAAAATGGTATTTGAAGCTAGAAAGGTTATAATACCTAGACCAGACATTAGTCCATCAGCTTGTGATGTACTAGAAGAGCCAGTAGTAGTATGTAGAGCAGAAGGAACCTGCGTAGTTCCAAAGGATAAAATTAGGAAATAAGGGGGGCGTTTAAATGGAAAAATTGATTATTACCGCTGCCATTTGTGGCGCAGAAGTAACCAAGGAGAATAATCCAGCTGTTCCTTATACAGTAGAGGAAATCGGTAGAGAAGCAGAAGCAGCATATAAGGCTGGAGCAAGTATAATTCACCTTCATGTTAGAGAAGATGATGGTACTCCAACTCAAGATAAAGCTAGATTTAAGGATTGTATGGATGAAATCTATAGGAGATGTCCTGATGTTATTATCCAACCTTCTACAGGTGGAGCAGTTGGTATGACTGACGAAGAAAGACTTCAACCAACAGAGTTAGGCCCTGAAATGGCAACTCTAGATTGTGGTACTTGTAACTTTGGTGGAGATGAAGTATTTGTAAATACTGAAAATACTATTAAAAACTTTGGTAGACTTATGATTGAAAGAGGAGTTAAACCAGAGATAGAAGTATTTGATAAGGGTATGGTTGACTATGCAATCAAATATGCTAAACAAGGCTTTATAAAAGAGCCAATGCATTTTGATTTTGTATTAGGAGTACAAATGGCTGCAACTGTTAGGGATTTATCATTTATGGTAGATAGTATTCCAGCAGGCTCTACTTGGACTGTAGCAGGAATAGGTAGACACGAATTCCCTTTAGCAGCTGTTGCTATTGCAATGGGTGGACATGTTAGAGTAGGTTTTGAAGATAATGTATATATAGAAAAGGGAGTATTAGCTAAGTCAAACGGTGAATTAGTTGAAAAGGTTGTAAGAATAGCTAAGGAACTAGGTAGAGAAATAGCTACTCCAGACGAAGCAAGAGAAATATTAGGACTTAAGAAGAGATAGATAATAAGAATAAGTTCACTTTTTGGTGCCTGGCACCAAAAAGTGAACTTATTTTAAAATTTGGTAGGTGTTAATATTGAAAAATATTTTAATAATAGAAGATGATATAGCTTTAAATAAAGGGATTGCCTTATCTTTAAAACATGAAGATTATAATTTTTATCAAGGATATAATTTGTCCGAGGGTAGAAAGCTATTTTTTGAAAATAAAATAGACTTAATTATTTTAGATTTAAATCTACCTGATGGTGATGGGATGGAATTTTGCAAAGAAATTCGAAAAACAAGTGAAGTCTCTATAGTGATGTTAACTGCTAAAGATATGGAGGTTGATATAGTCACAGGCTTTGAGCTTGGAGCTGATGATTATATTACTAAACCTTTTAGTCTTATGGTTTTGAGAGCTAGAGTTTTAGCTCTTTTAAGGCGTTCATCTCAAAAAGTTGTGAATAAATTTGAAATAGATGATTATTCTTTTAATTTCGATGATATGATTTTTTTGAAGGGTAATAAGGAAATTATTTTAAGTAAAACAGAATATAAATTGCTGAATATACTAATACAAAATATTGGGAAGGTAGTATCTAGAAATACGTTGATAGATAAAATTTGGTCTGATGGTGCTGAATATGTAGATGAAAATGCACTTTCTGTTAGTATAAATAGGTTGAGAAATAAACTAGATGCCCATGAATATATTAAAACAGTATATGGAATAGGTTATACTTGGGTGATTGATTCATGAAGAGCTTTTTAATTGCAATTATTGTAGTTTTAGTAATATATGTTTTATATTTAAGAAAGAACACAAAACTTATAACTATTAGAATTAATGAAATGTTAGACTTGGCTATAAAAGGGAATTTTACTGAGAAAAGTTTTGATGAATCAGAGTTATCTAAAATAGAATCAAAATTTTATAGATATCTATTAGATTCTCAAGCAACAGAAAAAAACTTATTTAGCCAAAAGAAAAATATAGAGGTTTTGATTTCTGATATTTCACATCAATCTAAAACACCTATAGCGAATATTATGCTTTATTCACAGCTTTTAAAGGAAAACCAATCTATAGAATATATTGATGAGATAGCTTTTCAAGCAAATAAATTAAGCTTTTTAATTCAAAACTTAATAAAGACATCTAGGTTAGAAACGGGAATAATAAAATTAAACCCTAGCTTAAATAGTGCTAATGATTTAATTAAAAATATTATAGGCTCTAGTTTAAAAAAGGTAGAAGAGAAAGGTATTTCTATAAATTTCAAAGAAGATGATGAACATTTTGCATTTTTTGACTCTAAGTGGACAGAGGAAGCTATTTACAATATTGTGGATAATGGGATTAAGTATAGCTTAAGAAATGAAGATATACACATAAAAATTATAGAATACCCAATTTTTCTTAGGATTGATATTTTAAATAAAGGAATTGAAATTAAGGAAGAAGAGATTAACAAGATATTTCAAAGATTTTATAGAGGAGAAAATGCAAGGGACAAAGAAGGGGTAGGGATAGGATTATATTTATCTAGAGAAATAATAGAAGGACAAGGTGGATATATTCAAGTGGAATCCTCTCCTAAACAAACTATGTTTTCTGTATTTTTACCAAAGGATAAAAATTAAATATAATTCTTTCATAACTGTTAGAATCTAGAAAGAATCTGGAAAGAGTAGTTTGTTATAGTCTATATTAGAATTTATAGACTATTTTTTATGACCTAACACAACGAACGACAGTGAGTTGATGTAGGTCAAACGTAACGAGCACCAAATCTATACGAGCGTAGCGAGTAAATAGATTTGAGTTGCGAGACTACGGGAAATGACCTAACACAACGAACGATAGGTCCTATCGGACACCACTGAATTGGTAGATAGAGATTGTGAGCTTTAGTAGGTCAAACTAAGAGAGATGAGGGGATTAAATGGAAATATTAAGTGCTAAAAATTTAAAGAAATATTATGGTGATGATAAAAACTTAGTAAGAGCATTAGATGGTGTAAATTTAGAAGTAAAAAGGGGAGAGTTTGTAGCTATTGTAGGAACTTCTGGATCAGGGAAATCCACATTATTACATATGTTAGGTGGATTAGATAGACCTACATCTGGAGAGGTTATGGTTGATGATAAAGACATATTTCAA
>CAYMGW010000095.1:985-4168 GCA_964390085.1 uncultured Tissierella sp. | reverse complement strand
TCAAATTAACTATGATGAACTCACCATATTTCTTAGAAGAAAAATTGTTTTCATTTTTCAATCATATAATTTAATTCCAGTTCTAAACGTATATGAAAACATTACGCTTCCAATTTCCTTAGATGGAAATGAAATCGACAAGGAATATGTAGGAGAGATATTTAAGACTTTGGGGATTGAAGATAAGAAATATAATATGCCAAATCAGCTTTCAGGTGGTCAACAGCAAAGGGTAGCTATTGGTAGAGCTTTAGCTACAAAGCCATCTATTATATTAGCTGATGAACCAACAGGTAATTTAGATAGTAAGACTAGCTTAGATGTTATGGGATTAATAAAAGTATCTAGTAAGAGGTTTAATCAAACAGTGATTATGATTACCCACAATGAGGAAATTGCTCAAATGGCAGACCGTATTATTAGAATTGAAGATGGAGGAATTCGTGGTGGTGAGATAGATGAATAAAGTTAGTAATAAAAAAATTATTAACAAAATCGCCATATCTAGTTTAAAAAACAATCGTAGAAGAAATATTATTGCATTTATTGCTATTGCTTTGACTACCTTATTATTTACAAGTCTTTTTACAATTGGTTTTGGTATGAAAAGCTCTATGGAATTTGAAACTATGAGAATGGTGGGGACTACATTTCATGGCGAGTTTAAGAGGATAAATAAGGAAGATATAGATAAATTAAAGACCCATTCGTTAATCAAAGAAACAGGAATAAGACAAATGATAGGTTCTGTCATAAATGATGAATTTATCAAAGAAAACGTGGAAATTTCCTATGGAGATGAGAATTATATTAAAAGGGGATTTTGTTATCCAACCACAGGACGATTACCTATGGAAAAAAATGAAGTCATCACTGATACTAAAGTCTTAGATTTACTTCATGTTCCTCATAAAGTAGGAGAAAAAATTAATTTAAAATATACTATTGAAAAAAATGGAGAAGTACTAGAAACTATAGAAAATGAATTTATATTATCAGGATTTTATGATGTAGATGAGGCCATGATGGCAAGGATGGTATTTACCTCAAAGGAATATGCAGATTCCCTTAACTTGCCAGAAAATATCTATTCCTTAGATGTAATGTTTTCTAATTCAAGAAATATTGAAGAAAAATTAATTCGGATTCAATTAGAAAGTGGATATGCTCCAGATAAAGAAGGAGCGGCTATTGATATTGGAGTTAATTGGGGGTATATGTCAGGAAAGCTAGAAGATGCAGATCCTGTTACTTTAGGTGGTATGGTATTGATTCTATTGGTTATTATCTTTACAGGATATTTGATTATATATAATATATTTCAGATTTCCGTAGTTTCAGATATTAAGTTCTATGGACTATTAAAAACTGTAGGTACAACTAAAAAGCAGATTATGAGGATTATAAGGAAACAGGCTTTACTTATATCTGCTGTGGGAATCCCCATAGGGTTGATTTTAGGGTATTTTGCAGGAAATCTGATTCTTCCTAGAATCGCTTCTACTACATCAATTGGGGATCAAGTAGTTAAGAGCCCTACACCTTGGATTTTCTTATTTTCCATTGTATTCTCCTTGATTACAGTTTTTATCTCTTGCAGAAAACCAGGGAAAATTGCAGGAAAAGTCTCGGCAGTAGAAGCTGTAAAGGTTACAGATATTGATAAGGCCAGTTATAGGCATAAAAGAAAATCAGAATCAGGGGTTAATATTAGTAAAATGGCAATTTCTAACTTATTTAGAAATAAGACTAGAACTATTATTGTTCTTCTATCTATGTCTTTAAGTTTAGTACTTCTAAATTCTGTATATACAATGACAAATAGTTTTGATATGAATAAATATTTAAGTGAATTTATCAATTCGGACTTTATATTAGGGTCAGCAAAATATTTTAAATCCGATTTTAGATTTAAAGAAGATAGCTTACCTGAAGATGTAGTAGGGCTAATAAACAATAAAAATGGGGGGAGAATTTACTATACTCCAGGTGACTCCGTGGAATTCTTAGATGAAAAAGATTTAGAACCTCAAAATCAAACTCCTATTCAGCTATACGGATTAGATGATTATTTAATAGATAAACAAAAGGTACTCAAAGGTCAAATTGACATAGAAAAATTCAAGAGTGGAGATTATATTATCTATGGTGGATATACCAATAATAATGGAACTCTAATATGGGATAGAATTAAATATGATGTGGGAGATAAGGTTAAATTAAATACAGAGAATGGAATTAAAGAATTTGAAGTAATGGCCATTATATCCTATGACTATACAAACTATGCTAGATATGTAAATTTTATAATAGATGAAAATGGAAAGGCAATCAGAAGCGAATTGTTATATTTACCTTCAAATGTCTATAAGGAAATAGTAAAGGATCCATTTATTATGGTCTATCAATTTGATGTAGAAGATATAAATATAGCTGACTATGAAAGTTTCTTAGAAGACTATACAAATAATATTGATTATACCTTAGATTATGATTCTAGAAATAAACAAAAAAAAGAATTTGATAACTTTAAAAATATGTTTTCATTGGTTGGAGGTTCTTTAAGCTTTATTGTAGCCTTAGTGGGAATTGTAAACTTCATTAACTCCATAATAACAAGCATCATTACGAGAAAAAGAGAATTTGCATTACTTCAAAGCATAGGAATGACAAGAAAACAATTAAATTCTATGCTTATAAGAGAAGGGATATTTTATTCTTTGGGGACCATGATTATATCAATACTAGTTTCTATAGGGATATCTATTACCGCAATAAAGAAATTAAGCAATAAATTTTTCTTTACAACTTATGACTTCACTATAAAGCCAATGGTAATATCATTGCCCATTATAATTATTCTAGGTATTGTTTTACCTTATATTATAAATAAATCTATGGTAAAGGAGAGTATAGTGGAAAGAATTAGAAAAGATGATTAAGCTGTTTATAAAATAAATAGAATATACAAAATTTAAATAAGTATCATTTTTGATGTTCAACATCAAAAATGATACTTATTATAATGTTTTTGTCTAAATTTGTTACTGTATTAGTTTTGAAATCTGATATAATAGTATATAATATAAAAAATGGAGGTCATATTAATGTTAGTAACAGGTAAGGAATTGTTGTTAGATGCTCAAAAAAATGGTTATGCCGTTGGCGCTTTTAATATCAACA
>CAYMGW010000095.1:558-975 GCA_964390085.1 uncultured Tissierella sp. | reverse complement strand
AATAGTGCAAGCTATCATAGAGGCTGCAGAAGAAACTAATTCTCCAGTTATACTTCAAGCTAGTCAAGGTGGTATAAAATATGCAGGTATAGAGTATATAGCAGCTCTAGGAAAAGTAGCTGGTAGAAATGCTAAGGTGCCAGTAGCGCTACATTTAGACCATGGTACTGATTTTGATCAAGTAATGCTATGTATTAGACATGGATTTACTTCTGTAATGATAGATGGTTCTAGATTCCCATTAGATGAAAATATTGCATATACTAATAAGGTAATGGAAGTAGCTAGAGCAGTTGGTGTTTCTGTTGAAGCAGAGCTAGGAAAGATTGGTGGTACTGAGGACCATATAACTGTAGATGATAGAGATGCTACTTTTACAGATCCTGATCAAGCTGTTGAATTCGTTGAAAGAACAGG
>CAYMGW010000095.1:0-548 GCA_964390085.1 uncultured Tissierella sp. | reverse complement strand
GATCCAGAAGAGGCTTTAAAATTTGTAAAAGAAACTGATATAGACTTTTTAGCTATAGCTGTAGGAACTGCCCATGGTGTATATAAGGGAGAACCAAGGCTTGATTTTGATAGAATAAAGGTTATAAGAGATAAAGTAGGTATTCCTTTAGTATTACATGGTTCTTCTGGAGTTCCTGAAGAAGCTTTAAGAAAGGCTATTTCTCTAGGAATTTGTAAGATAAATATAGATACAGATCTTAGAATAGCTTTTGCTAACGGAGTAAAAGACTTCCTTAAGGCTAATCCTGATAATATTGACCCAAGAAAAATTTTAACTCCTGCAAAAGCTCAAATGAAGGAAAGAATTAAAGAAAAAATGCATATATTTGGATCTGTAGGTAGAGCGTAACGGGGGGATTTTATGAAGCTTTTTATTGATACTGCAAATATAGATGAAATAAAAGAAATTAATGAGTGGGGAGTTATTTGTGGAGTAACTACTAATCCTAGTTTAATAGCTAAGGAAGGTAGAGATTTTAAGGAAGTTGTTAAGGAAATCGCTAATAT
>CAYMGW010000094.1:6912-8022 GCA_964390085.1 uncultured Tissierella sp. | reverse complement strand
AATAGGAAATTTCTACTTTTATCTTTTTCATTTTAGAAATTTCCGTCAATGAGTTTCAAGAAAGGCTACATATAATATGTTTATAGATGCCTTTCTTATAACGAATAGAAAAGTTCCACATATCTTTCTTTTTCTTTTCAGAACTTTTCGTTAATGAGTTTCAAGAAAAACTACCTTCAATACGTCTTTAGAAGTTTTTCTTACTTATTATATATCACTTTTACCAATATATAAACAATTAATTTAAAAAACCCTGTATTAATTTACAGGGTTCAGTTGGTGCTTTTCAGATATGTAATATCCTAATAAAATTCTAATAAGATTTTTATACAAATCATAGGTTTCATCAAATACAGAGGTCCTTGAAATTTCGTCTATACATTCTTTACAAATAGTTTGGCCGAGTAAATTTGTCATTACTTTATCATTGCCACATATTTTACAATACATATAGCTCACCCCTCACCTTAATTTCCCATTACAATTATTTCCCTAATACTATATTTTATTCTCAATATTTTATTTCGTGCTTGGCAAGGGGTAAGTATTAATATTTAAAATTTACTGTGTACTGGCATTTTTTGCATTTCCCATTTTCTATTCCAACTATCTCCCTACTAGGATATCTATCTATTAACTTGTTATGGCATTTTGGACAATAACTATTATTATCAATGCCCCAAACATTACCTATATATACATAATCTAAGTATTCCTTGGCAATATTTTTAGCTTGGATTAAAGTCTCAATATTGGTTGATGGAAGCTTCATTTTATATGCTGGAAAATATCTGCTTAGATGGAGAGGTATAGAAGGATCTATTTTTGAAATTCTCTCTGCTAATCTTCTTATCTCATCTAAAGAAGTGTTTTCTCCTTCTATTAACATAGTAGTTACTTCAACATGAGTTTCCTTTGAAGCTATTTCGATTGTCCTAATAACAGGCTCTATGCTACCTTTGCAAACAGATTTATAAAAAGAATCCTCTATAGATTTCAAGTCTATATTCATGGCATCTATATATGGTAGAAGTTCCCTTAGGGGCTCTTCATTTATATATCCATTGGTAATCATTACGTTTTTAAGACCTTCTTCTTTTATTTTCTTAG
>CAYMGW010000094.1:0-6902 GCA_964390085.1 uncultured Tissierella sp. | reverse complement strand
TAGATATATCTAATACATATTCAAACCAAATACTAGGTTCATTATAGGTAAAAGCTATGCCTATGGAATCTTTAGCCTTGGATAATTTAATTATATCATCTTCAGATATATCCATCATCAGAGACTCCTCATATACAATCTCCCAATTCTGACAAAATTCACATCCAAAATTACATCCAAAACTACCAACTGAAAATATCATAGAGCCAGGATAAAAATGATATAATGGCTTCTTCTCTATAGGATCATAGGCATAAGAAGTTACCTTACCGTAGTTTAATGTGTAAAGAGTCCCATCTATATTTTTCCTTACTCTACATCTGCCTACATTTCCATCTGTAATCTTGCAATAATGAGGACAGAGGGTACAGTATACCTCGTTGTTACTACCTTTTTTATAATACATAGCTTCTTTCATGATATTCACCTCACTAAAGATAGTGCATAACTAATAATGTCTCACCACCTCAAACCTCTCCATAGTATAATTCTCACCTGGTCTAATATTGGCCTTTCTTAGGGCTATATCCAGTTGTTCATCTACAGTATCTATACCTTCTAGGTTAGGAAGTAAAAGACCTTTCTTAGAGCCGTAAGAAACTATTACCCCATATTTCTCCACGTCTAGGTCATCCTTAGACTTAACAGGCTCTGGCTCTGACAATACATCTACAGAATATACTATATCTTTTAATTCATATTCTGTTACTCTATCAAATCTAGGGTCTCTCATACCTGCTGATACTGCATTTTTTATTATCTCTGATGCAATATTTGGCTCTGTTGGCTCAATAGTACCTATGCAACCTCTTAGGCTGCCATCTTTCTTCAAAGAAACAAATACACCTTTTCGTGTACTTAAAAATTCTTCAGGTAAGTCAGATGGAGCATCAATATATTGTCTGTATTTCACATAGTGCTCTAAGCTCATTCTAGCTAATCTAGTATACAAGCTTTCCTTTTCCCTAGCCTTTTGTATTTTAGACCTTTTATTTTCTTCTATTATATCTAAAAGATCCTTTCCGTCCAGTGGACTACCAGAGTCCTCCCCTAAAATATCAGCCTTAGCTGTACAATAGCCTACTCCAAAAGGTCCCTCATAGGATATGACCTCTGGCTTCAATTTATATCCATCTAATGTTCCTGTAATTATCATTAATGATCTTAATCCACATTCTCCAGCCCATTCAGCTAACTCCAAATCAAAGGTAATGATATCTTCTAATTTCCCTTCCTTTAATATATTTACTATTTTTTCATCAAATACCTTTCCCTTTGGAGAATGATGGTATGGACTGTCATTAGAAAGTTTATGAGATAAATCACCAGATGCAATTATAACTACCTCTTCATCTGAATCTATTACTGCAGATTGTATTGCTTTTCCAAATTTATAAAGCTCCCTAGGAGATAAGATTCCATAGGTAATGTGGATAAGTTTGAAATTTTTGTATTCTTTATCCACAAAATATAAAGGAACTAAGGTACCATGGTCTAATTCTTTTTCTACCTTATACCTTCTAGCAAAGCTTTCATCTATCCCCGCTATCATTATCTCTTCTTCTAAGCTATTGTTGATTATTTTCTTCACTAATGATAAATTGTTTTTAAATTCAAACTCTAATTCACTACTTCCAAATTCTTCAAAACTTCCAACTAGATTTTCTTCTATTGATATGGATATGGCATCGCTAAATAATGACCCATGGGGTGTAATAATTATTATAGTTGACGGAGATTTTTCCTTTATATCTATACTTAAAGCTTTAGCTCCTTCTATGGTCTTTTCTGCCTTCCTTTCTTCTCCCTTTCCTATTTCTGGAATAATAATAGGTGGATGTGGAAATAAATAGGCTCCCAAAACTTTACCCATTTGATCAACCCTTTCCTTCAATTAACTATTATCTATATCTTACCCAAAAAATAGAAAAACCCATAAAGAAAAGCTCCTTATGGGCCATAAATTATTCTATTCTCCTGATTCAATTACATCTGGTGCTGCTTCTGTTGCTTCTGGTATAGCTGTTTCTTCTTTATCTTCAGCATCTTCATCTGCTGTCATAGATGGCTCCGATAATGTACAAACTACATCTTCTAAATCTCTTAATATTGTAATATTTTCATTCTTAGCTATATCCAAATCTTTAACTAATATTGGGGTTGTAAAATCCATATTAGCTACGTCAACTTCAGCACCGTTTGGAATGTTAGAAGGTAGACATTCTATTTCAATTTGATCTAGTATTTGTACCAAAATTGAAGGTTGAAGCTTTATATTATCTCTATTAACCAATACAACTGGTACAGTCATTCTTACCTTCTCATCCATATTTAGTTTTTGAAAATCAACATGAAGTATTTGATTTTTTACAGGATCCCTTTGCATTTCCTTTATAATCGCTGGTATAGTTTCTCCTTCTAGTTCCAAGCTTAATAAGGATGAGCTTCCTGCGGATTTATATACTCTCAAAAATTCGGAAGAATCTACTGAAACACTAACTGTTTCTCCACCCCTGCTATATACAACTGCAGGTATAACATTATCTTTTCTTAATTTATTTACTGAATTTTTCCCAACTTCTGTTCTTTTTTCCATCTGCATTTTCATAGCTGTCATGTAATATACCCCCTATCCTTTTTATAGTATACTTTAATAGTATATCACATTTTGGCTCCTGGTGCAAACTACAGGCATTATACCCCTGTGGGCTATAGTATCATTTGAAGGAGCAACAATAATATTACTCCCGGAACTCCTAGGAAACCTACTATAATAGCGTTTAATGGATTGATTGCTATGCTTAGTCCAAAATACTTTCCTATGAAGTTAAATAGTAATAAAGTTAATCCTCCTAAAATTCCATTGCCTATTAATTTAATTATTTTCTTAATTGGCCATACAAGTATGATGCCTATAATATATAGCAAAAAGAGTCCAATAATATAATAAAAAATAGTACCTAAATCCATTATTCTCCCTCCTAACTCTTATTATACTATAATTATAGGAGGACTTAAGAAAATATTACAATTATTTGTACTAGCTGTTAGAGAAAATATCCTTAATATTTTCATCGTCTAGGTCTTGATGGGACACTACTTCTGTGCCTTTATCCCATTCCTTCATCTTTTTTAATAGATATATATATTTAAGTTTAGAAGCTTCGATATCATATATGGCGTAATCGATTAAATCAGGATCCGTAACCGCTTCAAAAAAATTCTCCTTGTCTCTCCATTCCTTATGAGCTAGTCTTAAATTCTCTAGCATTTCATCTCTTGAACAATCCTTTTCTTTTTTCTTAAAACTCAACATAAAAACACCCCCTAATTCTTATCTTTATCATTGACAAAAACTAGGGGGTATATACCTAAATATCAGTTACACTAAATAACATTTTTGAAACCTTAATAGCTTCTTCAGCATTTAAGCAAAATATTCTAGATTTATCTAATTCCATTTCTTCAACCCATGTATTATATTCTTTCTCCGTACAGAAGAAATTCATAATATTTCAGCAGCTGCCGGACCAGTTTGCATTTTTATTTAAATCTACATGAAGTATATGTAAATCATTAGGCTCATAGCTATATAGCTCGCCGTTTTTTACACTTACCTTAATATTAGAACCGCAATTGCTACATTTTGATTCTATATCTACATCTTGTTTAAAAGTAAAAGCTGTACCAATTGCATCTATGGCACACATGGCAGTAAACTCTCTACCATCCTGAAGCTTTATCCTATGATTTGTAGGCATTGCTGAAACAGGATAAATAAAATTAATATTTCCCTCTTCATCTGCCACTATTACATTTTTCTTTAATAGCCTATCTAGTATTGAGACTACTTTTTCTTCACCCATGATTTTTACGTCATCTACAATTTTAGATAGATTATTCATGTTAAATGCTTGTCCATTATCAATAACATAATTCATAAGATACCTTCTTATTATTTTCTCTTCTTGTGATAGCTTACTATCTATACTGTTTATTTCTAGCTGCTCATTAGAATAGTATCTAAAGTTAGATTGTTTCATGAATATCAACTCTTTCTAATAATATTATCTTAATTAAGATATCATGTTTTTTAACAATTGTTAAATAGATAATATTAATAGCTTATTTCTTTATATAAAATAATTCAATTGTTATTTTTTGCACAATTATGGTATTATTTAAAGGATTTCAATGATAGAAGAGGGAATTCTAGAGCTACAAGGTCCGTTTAATACGGGCTTTTTTATTTATTAGGAGGCGATATTTTGAAAAAAGTTTTAGTTGAATTTATTAATACCTGAGCTGGCTGTGACGGTTATACCCGTGCTGTAGAGGCTGCTGCAGCTAAATATAAAGACAAAGTAGACGTGAAAATCTACTATGCAGGTAAGAATATGGAGTATGTAAAAAAATATGGAGTTATCTTTAAAGGAACTCTGATTATTAACGAGAAAAAGAAGATTCAACGAATATCTAAGGATATTATTGAAAAGGAAATTGAACTGGCAGTAAAAGAATTAGATGAAAGGAGTTGATTTGTAATTGGTAATATTAAATTTCATAAAGAGTATTTTATTAGCATCTATTAATATGCTAAATGGTGCTTCAGGTTGGATAGTCTTTAGTTTTATTGTTGCAGGACTTTTACATGATACTATATCTCCAGCTAGATTTCATAAATCCTTGGGAAACACTAAGATTAGTTCCATCCTAAAAGTAACTATCTCTGGTATGTTTTTGCCTATATGTAGTTGTGGAACAATTCCCTTAGGACTTAGTATGTATTATTCAGGAGCTTATCTAGGCCCAGTCCTAGCATTTATGACTTCTACTCCTATTATCAATCCTATAGCAGTTGT
Organism: uncultured Tissierella sp.; assembly: GCA_964390085.1. GTDB lineage: Bacteria > Bacillota > Clostridia > Tissierellales > Tissierellaceae > Tissierella. Next base: position 2,040 of record CAYMGW010000094.1, on the reverse strand, counting down.
ACTTAGCTATGGTTTATTAGGTAAAGAACTTACTGCTATCTATGTAGCTGTTGGCTTTTTCTTACCTTTTATTATAGGTATAATTGCAAATGCCTTTGGTGGTAAAGAATTGAAAAAGGAAGGGATTGAGGAAGAAATACTTAATGCTTCATTAATCGAAGAAGAAGATACAACTTTTTTAGAGAAGTTGAAATCCGGAATGAGTTGGGTTATAAACGATTTGGCAATTGTAGTAAGTAAATATATTATTATGGGAATGTTATTTGGTGGATTTATTCTTACTGCATTTCCTAGTTCCTTTATTGAAAAATATTTAGGTAACCCTGGTATGTTGTCATTATGGAATATAGCACTTCTTGCAACAGTAATGTATGTTTGCGCAGTAGGTCATATACCATTTATAGCTGCTTTGATTGCTAGTGGTGCTTCACCTGGCGCTGCCATTACATTTTTGATGGCAGGTGCAGCTACAAATTTCCCTGAGTTAATAAGCATATATCATGTAATTGGTAAAAGAGCTGCTATAATGTACGCATCTATTGTATCTATTGCATCTCTTTTAGTTGGATATTTTACAAATAAATTACTTATGCCAGGTTTTAAGCCTGTAATTAATATTGATACTGTAGATAATTCAATACAATATGCAAACAAACTAATGGTTATAGCCCCTGAGCCTGTTAAGTATATATGTTCATTAATTATATTTTACTTTTTTATGAAGTCTATGGTTCCTAAGGCAAAGGACATGTTTGCTAAATTTGCTAATTAAATGAGGTAATGATGATGAATAAAAAATTAAAAACCATATTAATAATATTAGTAGTTTTTTCATTAGGCTTATTCTCATATATCCAAGATAATAAACAAAAATTAATTGATTTTGGAGTAGATTATGACAATGAATTGCTACTACATTTTAAAGAAAATTTTCCAGACAATAAAGTAATTAAATGTGGATATCAAGATCTAAATGGTGATGATATAAATGATTTACTAGTGATATACAATGTTTCCCGTAGACAAAATGAAATGCTAGTAGTCATAGATTATGGTGATAGCTATAAATTTTCTGAAAGTACACCGGCTCCTTTAGATAGTCAAAAGATAGAGTTTAAAGACATAGATAAAACTGCACCTATGGAGGTTATAGTCTCTGGTTCAAAGGATGGGAATTTTGGATATGCCATATTCCGGCTAATAGATGATACTATATTCAAGGATTTATTTGGTGAAGGTATGGAAGATTGTTGTTAATATAATAAAAAAATGGAGCTATTCATAAATAGCCCCATTTTTTATTATATTCGTTTATTTACTGCTAGCAGTATTACTTTCAATACCATCTATTGTTTTTGCCTTAGCCATCCATTCCTCATAAGAAAGACCTATTGGAAACTCTTTGTTGACTTTTTCTTCTATAAATGTATTAAAATCTTCAATACCGCATGTCTCTAGTAGATTAGTGGACATAAACTTTTCATAATCAGCTATATTAGGAATCTCTTCTTCTGGAATATCGAAATCATAATAATATTGTATATAATTATCTAGATTTTCCTGTGAAAATTGCCATGCAATAGTTCTTCCCTCTGCTACAGTTTTCATATAAACAGTTCTAAGTCCTACTTCTGGTTGAACTCCAAAACCTTCAGCAAACATCATAGCTGCGTTATATGGATGCTCATATAAGTACTTTATTGCAAGAGCATGAGCAAGCACCAATCTTCTTGCCAATTCTGGATGTGCTTCTTTAAAATCATTGTTCATGCAATAAATACAGCACATTCCCCAGCCTTCTTCATGATCCTCTGAAATATGAGCGCCCCAACCAGTTGCCATAATATGACCAATTCCCTCAAACTCTGCTTGAGAAGCATAAGGGTCACAACAAGAGAATCCATCTAATTGACCTGCCTTTAATGCAAATAGTTTATCTTTATCTCCCATATCAACTACTTCGTAGTTTTCTAATTCCATAGGAATACCTAATTCTTTAGCCCAGTTACGCCATTCTGGGCTATTATTTGCTTTAGTACC
>CAYMGW010000093.1:0-8070 GCA_964390085.1 uncultured Tissierella sp. | reverse complement strand
TATCCTAAAAATTATATTATAAGGAGGGAAATACAATTGTATAAAATTGTAGAAAAAGAAGTTCTTGCTCCAAATATTTTCTCAATGGATATTTTGGCACCAAGAGTAGCTAGCTCAGCTAAACCGGGACAATTTGTTATTGTAATTGCTGATGAAACAGGTGAAAGGGTACCTCTAACAATCTGTGATTATGATGAAGAAAAAGGAACAGTACAAATAGTTGTTCAATCTATGGGTAGTTCCACTAAGAAACTAGCTAAATTTGAAAAAGGTGATTCTGTTAAGGATTTTGTTGGACCTTTAGGAGTGCCATCAGAGTTTGTAAATGAGGACTTAGAAGAGTTAAAGAAAAAAAGAATGTTATTTGTAGCTGGTGGAGTTGGTACTGCACCTGTTTATCCTCAAGTAAGATGGTTACATGAGCACGGTGTAGAAGCAGATGTTATTATGGGAGCAAAGACTAAAGATTTAGTTATATTAGAGGACAAACTAAGATCTGTTGCTGGAAATTTATATGTTGCAACTGATGATGGTTCCTATGGATTCCATGGTTTAGTTACTAATTACATAGAAGAATTAGTAAATAATCAAGGTAAGGAATACGATGTATGCGTTGCTATAGGACCTATGATAATGATGAAATTTGTTGCATTAACAACTAAGAAACTAAATATTCCTACTATAGTATCTCTTAATCCTATAATGGTAGATGGTACAGGCATGTGTGGTGCTTGTAGAGTTACAGTAGGAAATGAAACAAAATTTGCATGCGTTCATGGACCAGAATTTGATGGACATCTTGTTGATTTCGATGAAGCTTTAAAAAGACAAACACAATACAAGACTGAAGAAGTAGTAAAAAATGAAGCCTATGAATGCAAATTAGAGGAGGGGAGAAAGTAATGGATAGATTTACAAGAACTCCCATTGCGGAACAAGATCCACAAGTAAGAAATCATAACTTTGAAGAAGTATGTCTTGGATATACTGAAGAAGAGGCTGTTCGTGAGGCCAAAAGATGTTTACAATGTAAAAAGCCTATGTGTAGAGGAAATTGTCCTGTTTCTATAGATATACCAGGATTTATTCATCATATTGCAGAAGGTAATTTTGCAGAGGCTGCTCAAGTTTTAGCGGAGTATTCAGCTCTTCCAGCAGTTTGTGGTAGAGTTTGTCCACAAGAAACTCAATGTGAACAAAAATGCGTTTTAGGAAACAAAGGAGATGCAGTTGCAATAGGTAAACTAGAAAGATTTGCAGCTGACTGGGCTAGAGAAAATAATATAGAGGTTGGTAAGGCTAAACCAAGTAATGGTCATAGAATAGCTGTTATTGGTTCAGGTCCTGCAGGGGTTACATGTGCAGGTGAATTAGCTAAGGAAGGCTATGATGTAACTATTTTTGAAGCTCTTCATGAACCAGGTGGGGTATTAGTATATGGTATTCCAGAGTTCAGACTTCCAAAAGACACTGTAGTTAAAAATGAGATAAATAACTTAAAAAAACTAGGGGTTAAAATAGAAACTAATGTTATAGTTGGTAGAACTATTACTATAGATAAAATATTTGAAGAAGGCTTTGAAGCAGTATTCATAGGCTCAGGAGCTGGACTTCCTAAGTTCATGGGTATTCCTGGAGAAAACCTAAATGGAGTATTCTCAGCTAATGAGTTTTTAACTAGAAACAACTTAATGAAAGCTTTTAGACAAGAATTTGATACACCAATTAAAGTAGGTAAAAAAGTAGCTGTAGTTGGTGGCGGAAACGTTGCTATGGACGCTGCTAGAACAGCTAAGAGACTTGGAGCAGAAGTATATATAGTATATAGAAGAACAGAAGCTGAATTACCTGCAAGAGTTGAAGAAGTTCACCATGCTAAGGAAGAAGGAATTATATTTGAACTTCTTACAAATCCAATAGAAGTAATTGGAAATGAAAATGGATGGGTTAAGGCTCTTAAATGTGTGAGAATGGAATTAGGTGAACCAGATGCATCAGGTAGAAGAAGACCTAGAGAGATAGCAGGTTCAGAATTTGAATTTGAAGTAGATACTGTTATTATGTCATTAGGTACATCACCAAATCCACTAATTTCTTCAACTACAGATGGTCTACAAGTAAATAACCATCTATGTATAGTAGCTGATGAAAATGGTCATACAACAAGAGAGGGCGTATTTGCTGGTGGAGATGCTGTAACAGGTGCAGCTACTGTAATACTTGCTATGGGTGCTGGTAAAGATGCAGCTAAGGCTATTGATGAATATGTAAAATCAAAGAACTAATATTACAATGATATTAATAAGTATTAAATAAACTCTCTTTTAGAGAGTTTATTTTTTTAATTCTTTATGCTATAATATTTAGGGTATCGAATTAAATTATGGAAGGTAAAGGTGATTTGTGAATGGAGTCTAGTTTGGATAAAAAACATCTAAGAGGTGAAATAGTAAAAATAGCGGGACCTGTATTTATAGAACTACTAATGGGTACTCTATTTGGTATGGTGGATATGATGATGCTAGGTAGGTCAGGTGATGCCCAAACTACGGCTGCATCCATTGCTGCAGTTGGTGTAACTAATCAGCTAGTATTTTTAGGATTATCTTTAGTACAATCTTTAAATATAGGAGCTACAACTATGGTAGCTCGTTATATTGGAGCAAAGCGAGAGGATAGGATTGAATCTGTTGTAAAACATGTCATGATATTAACTCAATTTCTTTTAGTTATTCCAATATTATTTATAGGGTTAGGTATAACAGATAGTGCTATGAATTTCTTTGGTGCACATCAAGATACTATTTTAATAGGTAGAGATTACTTTAGAGTAGTTGCCTTAGGGTTTATATTTCAAGCTTTTAATTTTTCTATTTTTGCTTCCTTACGAGGTTCAGGGAACACTAAAACTCCTATGAAAATAAATATTATAGCGAACCTATCAAATGTCTTTGGCAATGCTGTTTTGATTTATGGACTATTTGGATTTCCAAGGTTAGGTGTCGTGGGGGCAGGAATATCAACATCTTTATCTCATGTTATAGCAAGTATTATGTTAATTAGAGTAATTTTGAATGAAAAAAACATAGTACATATAAAATTAAGACATAAATTTAAATTTGACAAGGATATTATATATAATTTAGTTAAGATAGGATTACCAGCTTCTGGAGAGCAACTTGCAATGAGGGCAGGGATATTAGCATTCACTAAGATTGTAGCTTCCTTAGGAACAGTAGCCTATGCAACACATCAAATTTGTATAAATATACTTAATCTATCATTTACACCCGGTCAAGCCTTTGGTATATCAGCATCAACATTGACAGGGAGAAGTTTAGGAGAAGAAGAACCAGAGAAAGCAGAAATGTATATAAAGATGTGTAGGAGAATAGGGTCTATAATAGCAGCAAGTATGGGTGTTGTATTTTTTCTATTTGGATCCTTTATAGCAGGATTATATACTGATAATCAAGAAGTAGTTATAGAAGCAAGTAAGGTACTAAAACTTGTAGCTTTTATTCAACCATTCCAATGCTCACAATTGATTATTTCTGGTGGACTTAGAGGTGCAGGAGATACAGTATGGACTCTTATTTCTACTTTTTTAGGGATTTTAGTGATTAGGTTAATCTTTGCATATATTTTTGTCCTTAAGATGGGGATGGGTCTGCAAGGAGCTTGGCTAGCTGTATTTGTTGATCAAGGAATAAGATGGGCATTTATTTCAATTAGATTTAAAACTAACAAATGGAAATATATTACCATAAGATAATAAAGTAGGGGCATTCCTCAATAAGCTTGACTTGCAGAGGGATGTCCCCTTATATTAATTATTTCTCATAATATTTAATGCAAACTCTTTTGCTAAATTTTCTATATTAGGTACATTTTTTATTGCTCCTTTATCATTGGCTGTTGCCATAAGTGAAAAGTAAGGAGGAAGCCTAAAAGTCTTATTCATATTTAAACTAGATATTAATTGTTTTGCTAAAGCATCTCCACCAGAATAACCTGACACTATAATAGAGAATAAAGTTTTATCATAAAATTTAGTTTGTCTGTAAAGAGCTGTAAGTCTATTTATAGTAGCCACAAGGTTTGCAGTGAGCATATCATTATAGTTAGGACATATAAATAATAGAGAATTCGACCTAAGTATAGCTGGATAAATTTCTTCAACAACTATTCCACCATAGAAACATCTAGTTTGCTTCCCAAAATACTTACAAGTCTTATAGTGACATCCTTTACAATCTACTACATTTCCATTTCCCACATTGATTTCAGATATTTCAACTCCTTGTAAATAAGACTTTACCATATCCCAAAGAGTAAGAGTATTTGAGAGCTCTCTATTACTTGAATGTAAGACCAATAACTTTTTTTCTTTATGATTAATAAAGCTATCTTCTAAAAATCTATTACCTAATTCCTTACATTGATATAAGCATATCTCTTCTAGAGGCATATTATATACTTTTTCCATAGCTATGAAATTTTCTAGATTAGCCGTCGCTTCTACAAGGGGCCTACCTACAAAACTACATCCAAGATTATTTGCAAGGAATATAATAGATTGAGCTATGGTCTTTGTAAATAATGGATAATTACTATGAATTAATACTGCACCTTCTGAATATAGCAAAGAATCTTTTCCTTTTTTATAGAGCTCCAAGAAGATATCATTTAATGTATTAGATGTTCCTATTTCATTTAACTCAACTGCAAATAATATCTTCTTATTTTGTAAATCTCTTAGTTCCTTAGTTGAGGTTATTATTGAAAATTCTTTATCTCCTAATACATTAGAGAGCATATTGGACAATAGGGTACTAGGATTTTCAGGTATTATAACTATGAGTTCTTTCATATTATCGCCGCCAATTTTTCATAAGTTTTTTCTATTTTATTTATTAATGGTTCAGGTAAATCTAATTGTTCTACTTCAATACCTGATGGCAACAGTCTACACTTAGCTCCCATATATACTTCTTTCATATAGGTAGAGCCGTAGAACCAATCCCCCTTAATTGTAGCTATTAGAGATAATGCACCAGAAGAAATAGATGGAGCAACAAAAGGCTTATATCCAAATTCCCTTACTTCCTTATTTGCATTTATAGTTTTAGTAGTTAGATAATTGGATATTTCTTCATTATAGTTTTCAATACTATCTGCAACAATTAGTCCTTCTCCATGGGGACCAAAGACTCTTCCTTCCTTAAGATAATGACTAGCTTCAGGAGATTTTTCTGCATAGAAACAAGCTCTTCCATTCATTACTCCAAGTCCATATCCTATTATTTGGTCAGCAGATAATCCATAGAAGTCCATATTTCCATATTCATCTTTATTACTTTCAAAGAAAGCAACTTTACAAAGTAAATCTACAGGATCAGATACTACTGCGAATATGCCTTGAAATTTAGTATCTCGTGCCATTCTAGCATATTTTTTAATTATTTCCGAATTCGATTGGAATTGTGCCATCCTTACATCAATTACCTTACTACCTATTGGAGGGATTCCTTTTGACGCACAGAAAACAAAGATATCACAATTGAATAAGTCTTTTTCTTCTATAGGTACAACCTTAGGAAATGCCAGTTCATCAAAGGGACGCCTTATTTGATTTAATTCATATTCCCATCTTTTCAACCTATTGATATTTCTATCATATATGCCTATTTCACTAATAGAATCTCCGCCAAGGAGTCGAAGGCCTATGGCTAAAGTGCTACCAACATCTCCTAATGCAATAAGGTTTAATTTCCATTTTTCTTTTATAGGTTTGTTTAATATATCTTTCCAGTTTGGATAATTTGTATTTATTGATACAATCTTTCTACTTTGTATTCTATCTAAGAGCCAGTCTGGAATAGAACCTACTGAATTATCCTTTTCTAATCTTAATATATTTAAGCCTTCATCCTTTAAATTTAATTGAGAAGGATGAGATATGCAAAAACTTCTTCTAGAGTTAAGAGGAGGTAGCTGATTTAGAAAATATATTAATTCATCAGTGCTTTTTATTTCCTCTTCAGAAACTTCAATTAAATTCTCATAATTAACATTTGAAAATAGGTATTTATTTCCAAACTTATAGTACTTAAACATATAGAAACCCCCTTATCTACCTTCTTATGATATTTTCTAATCTTCTTAGATATTGTAAGTCCATTTCTATAGAAGTAGAAGGCTTAATATTTTTACTTAGGTCCATATTTTTATTTATATCTGGATGTCTTGGTGATACAAGGACTTCACCTAATCCTTTGATATTTAAATTCTTTTCATTTAGTGCTTGATATACTTCTTCTATTGATTTAAATATATTATAGCTATTTTCAATACATGTTTCTGACAGCTTATATATAGCATCATTTTTAGTATTCTTTATAAATCTTGGAGATACATATGGGAGGATCATATTTACACTAGGTATTGAGAAGAATTCTGAAATATTATCTCCAACCATATCCCCACCTATAAATGGGTATTGACTACTTTCATTAAACCATAGCTTAAGATTTGGTACAAAGTAAGCAGAGTCTAATTCTATATTTTTGATTTTACCTATTTCTTTTCCCCTTCCAGAGAGTATACCTACTATAACTTTCTTTATCTCTATACCCTCATTTCTCAAAATTGGTTCTATAACATTTATCCTATAACCCTTATGAAGCAAATCATCTACTAATATAACTGGTTTATTAAAGGATTTTAATATCTTAGCCTGTTCTTGTAATGATAAGTAATAAGGATATTGACCTATTGTAAAATTAAGGATATCTGGCTTGAAAATCTTTTCTGTATGCATAGTCTTAGTTACTGTATTTGGTATTATACTGCTATTCAATATTGAACCAAAGGGTACACACATATTAGGACCAAGCTCCCTAGTAGAATATTGAATTATACTTACTTCATTTGTATCACAAATCTTTTGAATCAGTTTACTATAAGTCATATCTCTATTGTAAGTAATCAAAAGCTCACCGGGATAAAGATTTGACAATACTCTCTTAAGTTCATTTCTGGTACTTCTAATGGTTTGAAGTACTTTTGTATCAGTGCTATAAGGTGGTTTTAACATGTTTTCAAGATCCAAGTTTAAAGTCATTGGATTGTTCATATCTACCATAAAAAGAGGACTATTATTACATGTAAATTCCGTCATTAAGAAACCTTGCAGCAAAAGTTGTTCTTCTAATTTAGGATTTCTATCTTTGGATAATATATTATTATATAAAGAGTAATTATAATCCCTTGTTATAGCTACGGATAATGTTTCATTTAAAACTATTTCAGTTAACTTTTCATCATTGTTTTGAACACAGATTCCTGATATTAAAACAATTCTACCCTTTGTATTCCTTCTTATATAATCTGTAATATTTGAATCTTGAAATTCATCATACAACATATCTTGACGAAGCCAGTAGAAGGTAGAAAAGCCTAACAGTTTTTTAGTATCAGAGTTTCTAGCTAGTAGAATTCTATAATTTAATTTTCTACTAACATATTCTAGATGATTAATATTTATCAAATCTCTAAATTCTTCTACTATTTCATCTAAAACCTTTCTATTAAGAGTTCTTATAGTTTCTATTTCAATAGTTTTAGATTGGATTAAAGTCTTATACTGTGGTTCTCTCAAATATAATCCATAATTATATATATAAGACTCCGCAAGGGGATCAATAAATTTTGATATATCCCTATTTAAATCTATATTCTCTCTTATTTGTGTTGAGCTAATATCTTCATACTGAGGGGGAAGGGAAAGTCTAATGACTTTAGCTCTTATATTATTTATACTCTTTTCTAGATTTTTCTCATCATCATCTTTAGACATACTAGATTTTCTGTCAAATATTATATGAGGAAAATCCAGAATGGGGCTTTCTTTTTTATAAGCTGATGCATTAATTAATACATCGGAACCAACTACAATATGGACTTCTTTATTAGGAAATAAATCTCTTAATTTTTCTAAATCCTTTGGATTACTAATGTTTATAGGTATGCCTTTAGGAAATACATAAATATCTTTCTCATTTGCAA
>CAYMGW010000092.1:0-8082 GCA_964390085.1 uncultured Tissierella sp. | reverse complement strand
AGTAACAGACTTAATTGAAGGAGTAAAAGAAAGAATTTATCCTGTAGGAAGATTAGATGCGGATACTACAGGCTTATTAATTTTGACTAATGATGGAGATCTAGCATATAAACTTACTCACCCAAGTACAGAAATCTTAAAACGATATATAGCTATTGTGGAGGGTGTACCAAATAAATGGGAATTAGAAAAATTTAGGCGTGGTTTAATGATAGATGGGAAAGTTACTGCAGAGGCTCATGTTAAAATAGCTAAGAGATATGACACTGAATCTATTCTTGATATTTCTATACATGAAGGAAGAAACAGACAGGTAAAAAAAATGTGCGAGGCCATAAATCATCCTGTTAAAAAGCTAAAGAGAATTGCAATAGGAGAATTGGAAATTGGCGGCTTAGACATAGGTAATTGGAGATATTTAGAAGATGATGAGATTGAATATTTAAATAAGCTTTAATTCTATGGAGGAAAATATGTTATTGTTACGAGGATATATTGGGGATGAAATAAATAAAATCAAAAGTATATTAAACAAAGAAGGCATTGAAGATACAATTTTAGATGGTATAGTATATGTAGTTATAGATAATGAGGAGTTAGTTGGAGTAGGAAAGGCAAAGCCAAATAAAAAATCGGAATTGGATTACTTAGTGATTAGAGAAGATAAAAGAAATCAGGGATTAGGTGATGCTCTTCTTAGAGCAATATTAAATAAACTTTATAATCAGGGTATTGAAAAGCTCTACTATAAATCAAATGATACTTATTTAATGAAAAAGGGATTTGTTCTAAATGATGCTAATGAATTAGAGTTAAATATACCTGATTTTTTTAATAAAGGTTGTAATAGTTGTGGAGGATGCAATGAATTATAATGAAATAGTAAATACTTTGAAAATATCTAGAGATATAATTTATAAATATGTAAAAGATGGACATACTGTAGTAGATTGTACTGTAGGGAATGGCAATGATACAATATTATTAGCAAAACTAGTAGGTTTAACAGGAAAAGTTTATGGATTTGATATACAAAAAGAAGCTTTAGATATAACACTTAAAAGTTTGACTTGTGAAAATCTAGACAATAGGGTAAGATTAATAATGGATGGTCATGAGAATATTGATTTATATATTGATGAAAAAATAGACTTTGCTATTTACAATTTAGGGTATTTGCCTAAAGGTGATAAAAACATTAAGACTAATAAAGATACAACTTTAATATCTTTAAAAAAAGCTCTTAACTTATTGAATGATAATGGCATAATTCTTATTACTTGTTATGTAGGTCATGAGGGTGGTCTTGAGGAAAAAAAGGCAGTAGAAGAATTTTTAATAAACTTGGATCAAAAAAAATATAATGTAATAAAATATGATTTTATCAATCAAAGAAATTATCCACCTATTTTATATGGTGTGGAGAAATCTAAAAATAGGAGGGAGTAAAATGGCGGGTATAAAAATTACAGACACAATTTTAAGAGACGCTCATCAGTCTTTGATAGCAACAAGGATGAGGCTAGAGGACATGCTACCTATAGCAGAAAAGCTTGACAATGTTGGGTTTTATGCATTAGAAGTATGGGGAGGAGCTACATTCGACTCTTGTTTAAGATTCTTAAATGAAGATCCTTGGGAAAGACTTAGAGCACTAAGAAAGGCTTTTAAGAATACGAAGTTACAAATGTTATTAAGAGGTCAAAACCTTTTAGGATATAGACATTATCCAGATGATGTGGTAGAAGAATTTGTTAAGAAATCTATTGAAAATGGAATAGATATTATCAGAATATTTGATGCTTTAAATGACCCTAGAAATATAAGAAAATCTATTGAAGCAACAAAAAAATATGGAGGACATGCTCAAGCAGCTATTTCCTATACAATTAGTCCTGTGCATAATACCAAATACTATGTAGATTTAGCTGTAGAGATGGAAAAAATGGGAGTTGACTCAATATGCATTAAAGATATGGCTGGTATCTTGCTGCCATATGTAGCTGAAGAATTAGTTAGAGAAATGAAAAAGGTAATTAAAGTACCGATAGAGATACACTCACATTTTACTAGTGGAATTGCAAATCAAACTTATATGAAAGCTATAGAAGCTGGGGCAGACATCATAGATACAGCGATATCACCTTTAGGTAATGGTACATCTCAGCCTGCAACAGAGCCAATGATTGCATCTTTAGAAGGGTCTACTTATTATCCTAAAGATATTAATATGAAATTATTGCTGGAAGTATCGGATTATTTCAAGAAATTGAGAGATAAGTATTTAGAGGAAGGACTTCTTAATACTAAAGTATTGAATGTAGATGTAAATACATTAATATATCAAGTTCCTGGTGGCATGCTTTCTAATTTAGTATCACAATTAAAGAGTCAGGGAAAAGAAGATCAATTTGAAGAAGTTCTTAGAGAAGTTCCTAAGGTAAGAGAAGATTTTGGATATCCACCTTTAGTAACACCAATGAGCCAAATGGTAGGAACTCAAGCAGTATTTAATGTTATACTTGGTGAGAGATATAAAATGGTGCCTAATGAAGCTAAAAACTATGTAAAAGGATTATATGGGAAGCCAACTTTACCTATATCTAATGAAATTAAAAAGATAATTATAGGAGATGAAGAAGTATTTACAGGTAGACCTGCTGATTTAATGGAGCCGCAGTTAGAGCAATTTAAGGAAGAAATCAAACAGTATATTGAGCAAGACGAAGATGTATTAACTTATGCTTTATTCCCACAAGTTGCTATAGAATTTTTTAAACAAAGACAAGCTGAAAAATATAAAATTGATACTGATTTATTAAATGAAGAATTTAAAACATATCCAGTTTAAAACAAGCCTTTATAGGCTTGTTTTTTTATAACAAATAGTAAAGTTCTACTTTAATGTTCTGTAAAAAAAACTTTTTGTAAATGAGTTTCAAAAAAGGCCATCTTATTAATATAAATATTATCAATATGAAGTCAAACTTGCAAAATAAATATTAATTCATAAAAAATGAAATAAATCTTGCAATAAATATTGTATTTTGATATTATTATATTAAGAAATAAATACATAAGGGGGAAATAAAAGTGTCGACAAAGACAGAAAAGTCTCTTACGGTAGATAAGAATTGGTGTAAAGGATGTGGCATCTGTGTTGCATTTTGTCCTAAAAATGTACTTGAAATAAAAGATGGAAAGGTCAATATTAAAGATTTAGATGCGTGTATACAATGTGGACAGTGTGAACTTAGATGTCCGGATTTTGCTATTTATTTAGGAGGTAAATAAGATGGCTGAAAAAACGATTAAACTGATGCAGGGTAATGAAGCTTGTGTAGAAGGTGCTATTGCTGCAGGTATGAGATTTTATGCAGGATATCCTATTACACCTTCTACTGAAATTGCGGAGCTTTCAGCTGAAAAGCTACCAAAAATTGGTGGAAAATTCATTCAAATGGAAGATGAAATAGCAAGTATTTCTGCTACTATAGGTGCTGCTATATCTGGAGTTAAGGCTATGACAGCTACTAGTGGACCTGGATTTTCCCTCAAACAAGAAGGAATAGGATATGCAGTAATAACTGAAACACCATGCGTAATTGTTAATGTTCAAAGAGGTGGTCCAAGTACAGGTTTGCCAACTGCTCCAGCTCAAGGTGAAATTATGCAAGCTAGATGGGGTACCCATGGAGATCATTCCATTATTGCTTTATATCCATGGTCGGTAAAAGAAATTTATGAAACTACTGTTAGAGCATTTAATCTGTCTGAAAAATATAGAACTCCTGTTATCCTTTTAATGGATGAAGTAATTGCTCATATGAGAGAAAAAATCGAAATGTCTGATAAAAACCAAATTGAAATCTATAATAGAAAAAAACCAACTTGTTCACCAGATGAGTATAAACCTTATAAGGTACAAGAAGGAGATATTGTTCCAGAAATGGCTGGATTCGGTAAAGGCTATAGATTCCATGTAACAGGACTGGTACATAGTGAATCAGGTTTTCCATCTGGAAATGAAAAAATAGCTGAATCATTAATCAATAGATTGATAAACAAAATAGAAGATAATGTAGATGATATTGTAGATGTACAAGAATATTTATTGGATGATGCTGATGTTGCTATAGTGGCTTTTGGTTCGACAGCACGTTCTGCTAAATCAGCCGTAGATGTTTTAAGGAAGGAAGGTATAAAGGCTGGGTTATTTAGACCTATTACTATTTGGCCTTTAGCTGAAAAGCAATTAATTAATTTATCAAATAAGGTTAATCGAATAGTAGTTGTAGAAATGAATATGGGACAATATTTCTTGGAAGTAGATAGAGTTGCTGGAAAACAAGCTAAAGTAGAAAAGTACGGTAGAGTGAATGGGGAGCTTATAACTCCTGAAGAGATTATTTCTTTTATTAAGGAGGTTTAAAATGCCTAGTCAATTAGTTAATGAATATTTTAGAACTGAAAATCTACCACATATTTGGTGTCCGGGATGTGGTAATGGTATTGTTACAAGATCTATAGTAAAGGCTATTGATAATTTGGGATTAAATAAAGATGATGTTTGTATAGTATCTGGTATTGGATGCTCTTCGAGGGCTTCTGGATACTTAGACTTTAATACAATACACACTACTCATGGAAGAGCTCTTGCTTTTGCTACGGGTATTAAACTGGCTAATCCAAACTTGCATGTAATCGTTATAACAGGTGATGGAGACTGTTCAGCTATTGGCGGAAATCATTTAATACATTCTGCTAGAAGAAATATAGATATCACGACTATAGTATTTAACAATAATACTTATGGTATGACAGGTGGACAATATTCCCCTACAACTCCTACAGGTGATAAAGGGACTACTGCTCCCTATGGAAATATTGATGCGAATTTTGATTTATGTGATCTTGCTAAGGCTGCAGGTGCTACTTATGTAAGTAGGGGTACTATATTTACTGCTAATATGTTGATTAAGCAAGTAGAAGAAGGAATTAAAAACAAAGGGTTTTCATTTATTGAGGCTGTGACAGTTTGTCCAACTTACTATGGAAGGAAAAATAAAAAAGGTGAGTCAGTGGATATGATGAAATACTTAAAAGAAAATGCTATAAATATTGCAGCCTATGATAAATTAACGGATGAACAAAAAATAGGTAAATTTGTTATTGGAGAATTGCATAAAGGTACTAGACCAGAATATGTTGAAGAATACCAAAAAATAATTGAATCTTTTTCAAAGGAGAGATAAATATGGTACGTCAAGAATTAAGATTAACTGGTTCTGGGGGTCAAGGACTTATATTAGCTGGAATTATATTGGCTGAGGCTGCTTTATATGATGGTATGAATGTAGTTCAATCTCAGTCTTATGGCCCTGAAGCTAGAGGAGGAGCAAGTAAGGCTGAAGTAATAATTAGTAAGGAAGAAATTAATTATCCTAAGGTGAACGATTGTGATATAATGCTTACACTTACACAAGCTGCATGTGATAAGTACATAAAATCATTAAAACCAGGTGGAACATTAATAATAGACAAATCCTTAAATAAAATACTTGAAAGAAATGATATAACTATATATAGGGTTCCTATATTAGAAACTGCAACTAATAAGCTAGGTAAACCTATGGTGGCTAATATTATTGCTTTGGGTAGTATATATGAATTAACTAAAATAGTAACTAGAGATTCACTTGAGAGAGCAGTATGTGATAGAGTGCCAAGGGGAACAGAGGAGCTAAATAAAAGGGCTCTAGAGGAAGGATTTAATTTAATAAAGGATCATAAGGAAGAGTGCTATGGAGACGTATGTTGATCTTATTAAAAACATCCAAAATAACTTCAACAATTTAAGTAAAGGTCAAAAACTTATAGCAGAATTTATCATAAATAACTATGATAAGGCAGCATTTATGACTGCAGCAACCCTTGGTCAAACTGTTAATGTAAGTGAATCTACTGTTGTAAGATTTGCTAATACCTTAGGCTACGATGGATATAGAGAACTTCAAAAAGAATTACAAGAACTAATTAAAAATAAACTCACTACAGTTCAAAGGCTTACAATGACAAATGAGTATTCAAATAAAGAAAATGCCTTAAAAAAAACCATGGAAAAAGACATGGAAAATATTGATAAAACAATAAATGAAATTGGTCATAAAGCTTTTCAGGATGCTATTGAACTAATACTTAATGCTGAGAATGTATATATACTTGGATTAAGATCATCGGCCTTTCTAGCAGGATATCTAGGGTTTTATCTTAGTTTTTTGATAAAGGGTGTGAAGGTTATTACATCAGGTCCTAATGATGTATTTGAGCAGTTATTAAAATCGGATTCAAAAGATTTAATGATAGGAATTAGTTATCCTAGATATTCTAGAAGGACTCTCGAAGCCTTAGACTTTTGTAAGGAAAAAGGATGTAAAATCATTAGTATAACTGACAGTTTAATTTCACCAGCAGCTAAATATGCAGATATTTCTTTAATTGCTAGCAGTGAGATGCTTTCATTTGTAGATTCATTAGTTGCTCCAATGAGCTTGATAAATGCTTTAATTGTATCAATAGGTATTGAGAAAAAGAATGATATTACATCTACCTTTGAAGATTTGGAAAATATTTGGAAGAAATATAATGTATATGATGTAAATAATAAAGATAAGTAAAAACTTTAGAATTTGAACTAATTAAGTTTGAAAAAAGGCTTCTTTAATTTATGTATGTTTTGAAAGAAGTCTTTTTTATTTATAATAATGTATCATAATAGATGTTATCATAAATGATACATTTTATTATCTTATATATTTGATATAATATATAAATAGATATGAGAAAAGCTTTTAACGAAACGTTGAGGATAGTTTTTCTTGAAACCAAATATTACTATTGAGAGGTGCTAAAATTGACAAGATTATTTTTAATAAGGCATGGACAATCAGAGTGGAATAAATTAAATATGATTCAAGGACAAAAAAATACTGTGTTAACAGACTTTGGTAAAAAACAAGCTCTAAGCATAGGAAATAGATTAATAAACGAAGATATAGATATAATATATACTAGTGACTTAGCAAGAGCATATACCACAGCTAAAATCATATCTGATGTAATCCATAAGCCTTTAATATCTAGTGAATTCCTTAGAGAAATAAGTTTTGGCCCATGGGAAGGTTTAAGTATACAAGAAATACAGGAAAAATATAGGGATGAATACTCCATTTGGCTTAAGGAACCTCACAAGTTAAATATAGATGGCGTTGAAACCCTTAAAATATTACAAGCTCGGGCTATGAAATATATAGAACATATTATAAATGAAAATAAAGGCAAAAACATTGCTATTGTATCACATGGTGCAATATTAAAAACTTTAATTTTAGGATTATTAGGCATTGAGATTTCACATTATAAAAATATTTCATTAAGTAATGTTTCACTTAGTATAATTGAGTTTAGGGACTATAACAGAGTGTTAACATTATTAAATGATACATCTCATTTGAAGGAGTTGGCTATATGAAAGAAAAAATTTGTGTAGTAGGAGCAGGGCCAGCTGGAATTATTGCAGCTGGATTTGCTGGTTCTAGAGGTAAAGATGTAACGTTAATTGAAAAAAATGAAAGAATAGGCAAGAAGCTTTTTATTACTGGAAAAGGTAGATGTAATATAACAAATAATGCTCCTATTGAAGATTTCTTTGATAATGTAATGAAAAATAAGAATTTTTTATATAGTAGTTTTTATGGTTTTACTAATAAAGATATAATAGATTTACTTGAATCTTATGGATTAAAAATAAAAGTAGAGAGAGGAAATAGGATATTTCCAGCAAGTGATAAATCATCAGATGTAATTAAAACTCTCCATAAGTTTTTATTAGATAACAAGGTTAATATATTGTTAAATACAAATGTTAATTCTATTGATATTGAGAATGAAAAATTTATTGTAAAAACTGATGAAGAGGAACTGATTTTCGATAAGATAGTAATTGCAACAGGAGGGAAGTCATATCCTACTACTGGCTCTACAGGAGATGGATATGTTTTCTCCGAGAAATTTGGTCATAAT